>JBEBSO010000014.1:0-17405 GCA_040394275.1 Telluribacter sp. | reverse complement strand
GCAGCAGGTGGATATAGACGACAGCAGGACATACAGCAAAATAGTGGCGCTGACGGTGGATTATACCCGGCAGGTGACCGTGTCTCCGAACCCGACCAGCGACATCGTTACCCTGTCCGGGCTAAACGGCGGCGAAACGATCCTCCTGGCCAACCAGGTCGGTCAGCCGCTGCATCAAGTCCGTGCTTCAGGCAATACGCACCGGCTTTCGCTGGTACCGTATCCTGCCGGGATCTATGTGATCAAGGTGAGCGACCAGGCGTGCGGAAGCAGCAATTTTAAAGTGATAAGAAAGTAACAGCGGGGCGATCGGGGAAGCTTCTGATGATATTGCCGGCATCGGTCGTTTGGGCGTGAGCAGTCATACCCAAACGACCAAAACCTGTTCGAGAAAGAGGAAATGTTATGCTACATGCGCAACCGGTCGAAACCAGGACACTGGGACACCAGATGTCCATTGACATCGATATGTTCACTGACAAGGCGTTTGATGCCATATCAAAATTTATTCCCAAAAACCAAAAAGCTGTCAGGCAACAAGGGTAGTTGTACAACTAAAATTTATTTTACTCTTTCAGCTCTTTGCCAGTTTTATCAATGTAAAACGTTCTGTCGTCGAGTTTTACCAAAGCTCTCCCTTCTTTAAAATCACGGACATCTTCGTATTTTACAGGAATAACCTCTTTTCCTGTTTTGTCTATAAAGCCCCATTTTCCATCAAGATATACCACTGCTAAACCTTCGGAAAAATCATGAGCTCCATTGTATTTTACCGGAACAATTTCTCTTCCTGTTTTGTCTATAAAGCCGTATTTTCTACCCAGCCTTACTCTGACCAAACCATTGGAAAAAGAATGAACGGCATTATATTTTAAAGGAATAACTACTTTACCTGATTTATTTATAAAACTGTATTTTCCATTGAGTTCAACAGAGGCTAATCCTTCAGAAAAAGCATTGGCAAAATCATATTTAGCGGGAATAACTTCTTTGCCGGTTTTATCAATAAAACCATATTTCTCATTGAGGATAACAAGAGCCAATCCGTCCGAAAAATTATCTACATCGTCATATTTGGCGGGAATAACTTCTTTGCCTTCTTTGTCTATAAAGCCGTATTTCCCATTGAGTTTATTTGGTGACAGATCCGTCTCTTTTTGTGCTTTTGTTTCTGTTATTGCAAAAGCCAAAATAATGATTGCGATTGTTTTTTTAGCTGTTTTGAACATCATCTTTTCATTTTATAAATTATTAAATGCTTTTACATTCCTGCTTTTCTTTCCATGACCTGATAGGCAAACCGTGTGAATATCACGGCTTCCCCACGGCAGCAGCCTTCTGTATAAGATACAGCACAATTTTTTGTATGCGTAGTATGGGATATTTTGAATAGAGCACATCCCGGGACTTTAGAACAGTCTGCAAGCAGGAAAAATCGTGAACGGGTGACAGGCACAACAATGTTCATCTTGAACGAGGAGATAATAAGCTCTAATTTTAGAAATTTTCTTCCAATAATCCAAAATTTAAATGAATTAATCAAAACCTTGTGTAATACAACGGTACATCTTGCCGCTCCCAACGACGGGAATAGCGCTTTTCTGTAGCCAATAGAGATCCCGGATATTTTTGCGCCGCTACGTTGTTCCCTACACGCTCCCGCATCAAACAGGTACCAGGCTTCCTTCCATCCTGTCCGGAATTCAGACAAGCTGCCCATTTCCGAAACTCAGGTGATGCCTGTCAGATGATCCGTATTTTGAGAAAACCCGGCGCGGAGCCTCCGGCGATCGAACAGCACCTTACCCCAACAAAAAAACCGGAACTCCCGATGAAAATTCATCAAAGTTCCGGTTGGTACCGGGGACGGGAAATTCTTTGAACACCTGAGGGCGATTTTGGCGGTGGTCGGGGATATTTTTTGCGATCCTGGTTAAACTCCTAAGACTACTTTATAGGGATGGAGGCACCTGTAGGACGTTTGGTGAAATGCGAGTCGATTTGCAATTGATGCATGTTTGGTGTATTTTTACATCAAATAAGTAGCCATAACCACTTCCATAATGACAAGACAAAGCATTACTCTGACAAGGCCCAATGACGAATGGCTGAAAGCCCGGATCGAGAGCGAGGAGTATACCAGCAAAAGCGAAATAGTAAACGACCTGATACGTAGGGCCCGGGAACAGGAACAGAAAAAAATCGAATGGATACGGGCTAAGCTTATTAAGGCGGAACAAAGCGGATTCACGGATATGACCCGAAATGAAATCCTCGCTCGGTCCAAAGCAGAACTGTACCGTAATGGGGAAATATAGGCTCAGTGAGGATGCTAAGAACGATCTTATACGTATTCATCAGTATGGTGTCCGCAAATTCGGGGAAGCGCAAGCAGATAAATATTTTTTCGAATTCTTTGATCAGTTTGAGCTTATAGCCTCCCAACCACTTGCTTACCTAGCTGTTGATCATATCCGACCAGGATATCGGCGGTGCGTCTGTGGAGTCGACAGCATTTACTACCGGATCGTTGAGGATACCGTCGAGGTCATGAGCATTATTGGCCGACAGAATGTGGATGAGATCTTAAAATATTAAAACAGAAAACTATAACGCCCTCCATAACTTCTGACCCTGAGCCACAACTTTTGCCCCTAAGCTAACATTTCCGCTTGGTCCAGAGGCATGTTTGGGATCAATCGGAATTTATGTGGGGAGAATAGGATTGTTTTCACGCGAAGGTCGCAGAGAAAAGGCACGCAGAGGTCGCAAATAATCTTTCAATATACTGATGGTCAGTACTTTCTGCGAGCTTTGCGGAATTCCTTAGCGCACTTTGCTGGGCGCGCCCAGCGTGAAAAAACTCCGGCACAGTCTGTCATTCATTATCCTGTACTGAAGGCTTCCCCCCTCACTTTTACACTCGATCCCATGTTTGAAAATTGTTTGAAAATTTTGAAGGTGGAATAAAAAAAGAGTTACAAGTAGTCTCGTAACTCTCTCATTTTCAAGTACCGGGGACGGGAATCGAACCCGTACGGGCGTTGCGGCCCACAGGATTTTAAGTCCTGCGTGTCTACCAGTTCCACCACCCCGGCTCTCTTTCCCGCGTTCGGGTCAGAAAAGAAAAGCACCGTTCCCGGTGCTCCTGAGCAGAAGACGGGGTTCGAACCCGCGACCTCGACCTTGGCAAGGTCGCGCTCTACCAGCTGAGCTACTTCTGCGTTGACGTTTTCAATTAACGTGGTGCAAATGTAAAGCGAGTTTTCATCCAACGCAAGCCTTTCCGGTAAAAATTAAATCTTTTTTTAATAAAAAATGATAAGGATCTGTAAATCAATATCCTCAAATAACGCCTCCTGTGCGGCTTTTTTCAGCTTTTCCCGTTCCGGTGCTCCAGCTCCATGGCGTAGACGGCAGCGGTCGTAAAACGGACATCCTCTTCCTGCAGCCACCCGATAAAACGGTCCAGCTTATCCAGCAATCCGGCTCCGTCGGGCCGCGACACGTAGGCAGGAAGCCGGTAGGTTTTTAAATCGGCAAACTCCCAGGGATGAAAATACAGCACCAGGTTTTTTCTCGCCCGCAACGTGCGCCTGCACAGGAAGGTATAAAACGGGAGGGGCAGGTTCTTAAACGACAGCCAGAACAACGGGATCCGCAGCAGCGGCGTTACCGAAGCCGGCAGGATCCACAAGCCCTCCTCCCCGAAGGGCACGGCCGGGCTGGTCAGCCTGTTGTACCGGCCGGGCAGCCAGGTAGGATTGAGCGACGAATCATAGCTAATGCCCGCCTTACGGAGCTCCTCCGCCGGGAACGGCGCAAGCCTGGGCATACGAAAGCCCCGGATTTTCCGCAGGATGATCCCCTCCAGCCGCTCCACCGAACGCAGTATATCGCCCGGTTGTAACCGGTAGCCCGGCGCATGGTAATAGGCATGCGAGGCAATTTCGTGCTGTTCGGATATCACCCGCACCAGGTCGGGGTGGCGCTCCGCAAAACAGCCTGTCGTAAAAAAAGTGGCCGTCACCCCGCGGCGCTCCAGAAGCGCCAGCAGCGGCATCAGCCCGCTGACTGTCACCGCAAACTTCTCCTCATCGCCTACCGTACGGCCATACTCCAGCGGGATATCGAATTCTTCCAGATCGAACGACAGGACAACTGGCAAACCGGGCTCCATGCTTCAGGCAGCTAAAATTTTTACCATACTTTTTATCTCCCGCACCAAAACAGGCCAACGGAAATCACTGAACTCATGCGTCCCCTCCACGCTGACAGGCACCGCGATCAGCTTCACATTCCGTTTCATCAGCCTGCGCATCAGTTCCACTTCAAATATAAAGCCGTTGGTGCGGGTTTCCAGCACAAAGGGAAGCAGCTCCCTGTGAAATCCCTTGATACCCGCCTGTGTGTCGGTGACTTTCCCCAGGAAATATACCCGGACAAATGTCCTCAGCAAGCCCGATACCACCCGCCGTTTAAACGGCAGGCTGCCGAAATACGCACCATCTCTCAGCCCGTATACAAACGCGAAGCCGGGGCCGCACTCCAGGGCCTGCACTACCCTCCGGATGGACTCCGTTCCGAAAGGAATGTCGATGTCGGTATAAACAACCAGATCTCCAATGGACAAACGGCATGGCCTTCCGCACGGCTGCCCCTTTCCCCTCGTTCCGCTCATGGTCGAGAAACAGGAAATCGGGACAGCCTTTCAGGAAGCAAAGGTCCGGCTCCGTAAGAAAAGCGGAACCGTCATTGGACACGATAAAATTAAAATCGTGATCCGGCATCTCCGACAACAGCACCCTGGTCTTGGCATACAGGGCCCCTGCCCAGCCTGCCGGAGGGTTATAGCAGGGGAATACAACACTGATTTTCATAATATATCATAGCTAATAAAGTTCATTTTATCTGCGGGAATAATCATAACACGAATTGCATACAGCCCGCTTCTGCTTCATTCATGCGTTTATTTTCTTATTGATATGGCAGGTCGCATGGCATTCGCCGGATTCATCATACTTCCGGGGCGGCGGACCGTATCGTACCCCTTAAAATCTGGACCTGGTACACCAGCCATACCAACAGGCAAGGAACCACTTTCACGAGATAAGGTTCGAAAAACTGCCTTCGCCAGCTCAGCGGGAACAGGTCGGTGGGCGAAAGCTGGGTAAAAAGCAGCACTAACCCCATAATGATATACGTCAGCCGGGCACTGCCGGGCGGCTGGCACAGATACCAGACAGCTACCCCTGCCACGGCGATAATGTAGGTAGGTGATTCGGCGGCATGATTAAACAGTATCACCCACAGCAGCAGGTAGCCAAGCATCGGAAAAGAAGCCGCGGCGGGTCCGGCCCGCAGCCCTGCCCTCCCCTGCACAAGCACAGTGACCCCCAGCAGCGCCACGCCGCATACCTGGATTATCCCCACATCTGCCGGGTGCAGCGACGGGAAAAACAGGTGGGCGATACCCATTACGGAATACCCGTAATTTACTTCGTGGTCCCGGACAAGGCAGGCGTACCAATCCCGGTATACGTCCGGCAATCCCTCCCAACCCGTTACCGGCAGGGGCAGCAGCGTGAGCGCCAGTCCCCACAATAGGCTGTATTTTATAAAACGGATCTTTCCCGGGTAAAACAGGAACAAAAGGGCAAATACAAGCCCGTAGGCCTTAATGCAAAACGCCAGCACCGGGAACAGGGCAGCTTGCCTGACCCTGTTATTTTCCAGGGCGGAATAGGTAAGCAGCCCCAGCGCGGTAATCACCGGATTGGTCTGCTGGTTGTGCAGGGATGTGACCAGCTCTGCCAGCACAAACCACCAGAAAAACAGTTTTGCCCGGTACGGGATCGGCAGGCTCCCGATGGCAAAATACAATAGCCAGGCACAAAACAGCTGCCAGAACAACAGCCCGAAAAAGGTAGGCAGCAAGGCAAAAGGGACGAACAGGATGCAAAAGCTCGGGTGATATAAAAACAGGTCAAAGTATTCTGACGGGTATTCGGTATACAGGTCCGCTCCCTCCATCAGATGGAAGAAGGACTGCTGAAAAATCACGAAATTATTGTAGTGGCTCTTCCCCCCTGCATAATGTTGTATCGCCACCACCAGGGCGGCAAGCAAATACACACCAAGTACAGTCTTTTCCCTTGAAAAGAACCCGGTCACTTTTTTCATGGTTTATCTTCTATCTGATTTCTACAGCCGCACGGAATGCACCGGAACAGTCCTCCGTTGTCATACGGCGATCCGTTTGCATACGCGCCCGCTTATGCTCGTTTCATGAAATTTTCCGACAGTATAAATACGATACAAATATATGTTTGTCAGGAAGATTCCGATTCTCCCGGATCCGTTCAACCTGAATTTTAATTTTATTCTAATTTCCCTGTGATATCTTCAAAAATCATTCTCTTTTTTGCGTATCCCTTTCCCGCTTCCCCGGGGAGGTTTTAACCGTCTTCACGATGCTTACCGGACCATGAATACACCCACCGGCTCAAACGGCGGACTTCACAGACAAACTTCAGCGGCCAGGAGCGCCTGCCTGCTGGTATTCCTGGTCTGTGGGATCGGGCTTTCCGCCTGGGCACCGATGGTGCCTCTCGTCAAAACTGCCCTCCGGATGGACGAGGCGACGCTGGGATTCGTGCTGCTGTCGCTCGGGGCAGGCTCGCTTACGCTCATGCCCTTTACGGGGATACTGATCAACCGGTGGGGCAGCCGCAGGGTCATGCTCGCCGCTGCCGTATGCATTTCGCTCACACTGCCCGCGCTGCTCCTGGCCTCGTCTGTGCTCCGGCTGGCCCTGACGCTGTACATTTTCGGGGCAGCCATCGGCGGCATTGACGTCGCCATGAACGCGCACGCGGTCAGTGTCCAGGACCGTGCAGGCAGGCATATTATGTCCTCGTTTCACGGCATGTTCAGCCTGGGTGGCCTGGCAGGCGCTATCGGCATGAGCTTCCTGATCAAATCCGGGTTTCCGCCCGTTTGGGCGGCCACAGGCATCTCCCTGCTGCTGCTCGCCATCAGCATCAGCCAGTATGGCCGTCTCCTCCCCCACACGGAGGAGCAGTCGGTGGAAGTCTTCAGGTTCAGGTGGTCCGGTGGCCCCGTCCTCCTGCTCGGGGTCATGTGCTTCGTGGTATTCCTGGCGGAAGGAGCCCTGCTGGACTGGAGCGCAGTATTCCTGCAGTTTTACCGGGACGTGGATCCTGCCATGTCCGGCGCAGGGTATGCGGTGTTTTCCACGGCTATGGCCGTCTCCAGGTTCACCGGCGACCGGCTTATCCGTCGTATCGGCCCGCGCCGGACAGTCATTCACGGCTCGGTGCTGGCTGCTTCGGGATATTTCCTGGCCATATTCGTCCCCTGGTCCGACGCCGCGCTGGCAGGCTTTTTCCTGGTCGGCCTGGGAGCCGCCAACATTGTACCGGTCTTTTTTACGGCAGCAGGCCGGATCCCGGGCATTCCCGCCACGGCTGCGCTGCCGGCAGTCACCACGCTCGGCTATTCGGGACAGCTTGCGGGGCCGGCGCTTATCGGCTTCATCGCGGAGATATCCTCCCTGGGCTTTGCCCTGGGACTGGTCGGGCTGCTGATGCTGCTGGTGGGACTGGCTTACAAATACCGGGGCAATACCCGCACTTTCGATTATCTGTAGCCCCTCCTGCCGTTCATTTTTCCAGGGGATGCACCTTCAGCAGCAAATCAGGGGCATAAAAGTCCACTTTATCCTTTGTCTCCGCCCTCACGCGCTTCACCTGGGCAGGCGATACGGGTGCGGCCTTGTTCCCGAAGGCATTCCTTACATACGTCAGCACCGCGGCGACCTCTTCATCGTTGAGCAAGCCACCGAAGGGCGTCATAGGGACTTGTCCGGGGTATTTCTTCCCGTTGACTTCGATCGGCCCCAGCAACCCTTTCAGCACGAGCTTGATAAGCCTGTCGGTGCTGCCGGTCACCCATCCGGTGCCGCCCAGCGGCGGGAACCCGGAAGCCGGAAGCCCTTTCCCGTCAGGCTGATGGCAGGTCGCACAAAACCCTTCCCGGGCATAGATTTCCCTTCCCTTTGTAAACAGCTCCAGCTCACGGCCTTTCAGGTCTGTCCTGCCTGCGGCTTCCTGTACCTCCTTCACCGGCTTCCCGTTCAGATGGGCAACGGCTGTTTCATAGGCATGGATCATCCATTTGTCCAGGGGCATTTTCCCGGCTGCCTCCAGCACCTGCATTCCTTTTTCCCTCTCCAGCCAGGAAGCAGCGACAATGGCAGACAGCCTGACCCTTCCGTGGGGATCGGAAGCCGCCTGCTTCAGCAGGGCCGCCTGGTCCGTCACCTGATG
Source organism: Telluribacter sp. (assembly GCA_040394275.1). Taxonomy (GTDB): domain Bacteria; phylum Bacteroidota; class Bacteroidia; order Cytophagales; family Spirosomataceae; genus JBEBSO01. Next base: position 9,054 of record JBEBSO010000014.1, on the reverse strand, counting down.
GCCGGTATACCTGACTACAGTCACGGCTGCCGCCCGGACCCGGTAATCTTTTGCCTTCAGCAACTGCTTCAGCAGCTTTTGATCCACCCGGTTCAATCCCCAGCTTACCCAAAGTCCTTCCAGCAGGTGGTGCTCATACCGGGGATCTTTCCTGTCCAGCCCGGCCACCCAGGCGGTGAGGGCAGCAAGTACCTGGCCGGCATCCCGCCCGCGCAGCTCGCGGCGCGTACGGTACCGCGTACGATATTCGGGAAGCGTAAGGTTGTCCAGCAGCTCGCGGATACCCGCTCCGTAAATCCTGGCCGGCGTCACCAGCGGGCGCGACGGGTAGGTAATCCGGTAGACGCGCCCGTGCGCATGGTCCCGAAGCGGATCGCGTGCGTTGTGCTGCATATGCCCGATCAGTATGTTGTGCCAGTCGATCACATAGAGGGAGCCGTCCGGCGCAAATTCCATATCCACCGGCCGGAAGTTCCGGTCCTCGCTTACAAGAAGATCCTGCCTGTGCCGGCTTTTGTACCCCGTGCCGTCGTCTTCCAGCGTATGTTCCTTGGTACCCAGGAAGCCGATCGTGTTATTGATGAGGAAATCTCCCTGCAGGTGGTCGGGGAAATGCCGGCTCGACACGAATTCAAGCCCGGAAGTCGGCCGTACCCGGTGCGCTTCATCCACCAGCTGCTCCGATTTGTGAGTAGCCTCCCCGTAACGCGGCAGCACGGTGCCGGGCAGCATCCACCGCACATCGGGACTGGATGTTTCGGCAAAAAAAGGCTGGCCCCATTCGTCAAAGGCGATCCCCCAGGGATTGGGAATAGAGAGCTGCGCGGTACGCTCGAGCTTCTTCAGCTGCGGAGCATACCGGTAAAAACCGCCGTTGGTCGCCCGCACCGGGCCATAGGAAGTTTCCACGTTGGTATGCAGAAACACGCCTTCCCCTGAATAAATGGCCCCGGACGGATCGACTGTGAAGGCATGGCTGTTGTGATGGGTATCGTGATCGTCAAAACCGCTCAGCAAAATCTCTTCCCTGTCAGCCCGGTCATCCCCGTCCGTATCCGTGTAAAGCTTAAGATTTGTCCCCTGCGACACATACACCCCCTCCGGTGCCAGCTCGAAACCGACCGGCAGGTGCAGCCCCCGCGCAAACACCGTCTGCTTGTCTGCCTTTCCGTCGTTGTCCGTATCTTCCAGGATGATGATCTTATCGTCCGGCTTGTCGTCCCCCGGTTTGTAATGCGGGTAGCTGGGCATGGTTGCCACCCACAGCCGCCCCTTGTTGTCAAACGACATCTGCATGGGCTTCGCCAGGTCGGGAAACTCAGCCTCCGAAGCAAAGAGCTCGATTTTGAAGCCCTCGGCGACTTTCAGCTTGCTGAGCGCCTCCTGCCCGTACAGGTACTGCAGGCTCCCGTTCTTTTCCGGGTTGTAGTTGGTCTTCACCTCCGGGAGCGCCGTAGTGGACGCATCGGAGCGCCGGACATTCATCCTGGCGCCCCGGGAAGCCGCCAGCCAGACGGCAGTGTCCCTGATGGCGGTCATCTCCCTTATTTTCTCTATTTCGGCAGGATAGTTGTCGGGGCCAAAAGGGTTGTACCGGCGTCCGTACGCATGTACCCCGTTCGGAATCTTATAGTCGTGATGCCACATCCAGTTTTTCTCCAGCACTGCCTCCCTGACCAGGTTCCGCCGCCCTTCCTCCTTGACCCGGGTTTTACCGAAAATCTCATCGGCCAGCAAAACGGCCAGCTTCCGGTATCCTTCCTCATTGAGCTGCGATCCGTCGATCGTCAGGGGCTCCGGGGAGGCAGCATACCAGGCCCCGGAAGGAGTAAACGCGTCCACAAACAATACTCCGTTCGCCGCCGCCACCTCCTTCATCGCCTGCATATAGAGCGCCAGGTTGACATTTTCCTTTTTTCCATCCGGCAGGTCGTAGCGATCGGACAGGTCTTCAAAAGCAACGGGCGACACCAGGGCCAGCTGAGGCCTGCTCCGGCTGTTGTAGGTACGGGCCAGGGTATGCTTTACAAAAGCGTCCAGCTCTGCCTTGTAGCCGGCCAGGCCGGCCTTTCCCCCGAACGACTCGTTGTAGCCGAAAAAAGCGAGGATAATGTCCGCCTGCAACCTGGTCAGCCACTGGTCGGGCGTTTCGAAATGTCCCTCGCTCCCGGAGTTTTTGGCGAGCGCGGTCTGAAACCGCTCCGCGCCGGGAAATGCCCAGGGTGAAGGCCTGCTGGCATGCGGTCTGAAGCCGGGGGTATCGCCGCCGTCGCACATGTTACGGATCAGCAGGCTGCTGTCGGCGTACCTCAGCTGCATTTCCGTTTCAAAATGCCCGTAATTCATCATCCTCGAACCGAGGTTGTTGCCGAGCAGCACGATACGGCTTCCCTTCCGGATCTTCAGGAAATCCTGCTGATTGAGCTGAAACGCGCTGATACCTAACACGATGACGCTCAACACCGTCAGGCCGCGTCTCAGGTGATTGCTTTTTTGCCTCTTCATTGTGTTGCCAAACAAAATGTATACCCTTCAGCCGCCGGTCTATGCGCATTGGGCTTTTTTTCTAAATTTGCAATATGCGTTTTGAATTATTTCACTTTCAAAGACGAAAGTTTATCCGGCAATTCCTTTTATTCATCCTGATCTTACCTGTATGCCCGCCTCCCGAGTGCGCAGCGCAATCAGGGCGCCTTCCCCATGCAGGGCCCTATTCGGTACGGCATTACACCGACCAGAACGGCCTGCCGCAAAACAGCGTTAAATCGATCATTAAGGACCGGGAGGGATATATCTGGCTGGCCACGGAAAACGGGCTGGTCCGGTTTGACGGCCACACCTTTTATGTATTCGACCAGTCCAATACCGGTGTGGGCTCCAACCGCATCTATACTCTCCTGCCCGGGCTATACCCGCCATTCCGGAAATTCTACGCATGGACCGAAAACGAACACATTCTCGAAATCGAAAACGGGAAAGCCGCGCTCGACTCCGCGACGGAGCAGAAAGACCCTTCCAGGCGATACCCCTTCCTGGCAATCCCGGATTCCTATACGACAGTAGGCCTGCCCATCCAGTTTAAAGATTCATTCACCCCGAAGCATTACCTGATCCCCGTACCCGGACGCACGGAAGGAACTTATTATATTGTATCCGGCTCCAGCCGGATCTCCTACGTTGAAAACTGGCAGCAGAAAGAAAATTTCGCCTTCGATCAGAAAAACCTCTGGGGCCTGTTCATGCTTAACCACACGCTTTTCTTTTCCAACGGGGACGGCACTTTCAGCCGCCTTCAAAACGCATCCCATCCGGGAGGACGCGATACCCCCTGGAACAGGAAGGTCATCTCTCTTTCGGGAGATATCCTTCGCGATGCGGATTTTGCAGCAGCAGATAAGCAGAAGAAGCTGCTGCTCTACTGGAACAACCCGGCAGAACAGGTTTTCCTGTCTTTCAACCGCTCCCTGTATGTCCTGGACGAACTGCCCGACGGCAGCCTCGGCACCTCCCTGATCTTCAAAGGCTTTGACTTCCACACCAATTTTATCAATTCGATTTACTACGACCGCGAGCATCAGCGTGTCTTCCTGGGGAGCTACATCAAAGGCTTGTATGTCTTTGCGTTCAGCAAATTCAAGACGCTGATGGGATCATCTGCTGACGTTGAAAACGTATTCTATGCCCAGGCGCTTTACGACAGCACTACGGTGCTCACTTCCAAGGGTATCCTTATGGGCCTGTATCCCCAATCGGACGTTATCAAACCCGTAAAATTCCTGCCGGCTAGCCCGACCATGCAGCGGCTTAACCCCTTTGCCATCCAGATCACCGGTAAAGACAGCATATGGTCTTTCTTTGCCAACCGGCTCTTCCTGATTGACCGCCGGCTGCCCGTCCCCGGAAAAAGCTGGACCATTCCCTACGAAATTGCCCAGATCTATAACGATGCGGACTCGGTCCTGTGGATAGGGACAAAATCCGGGGAATTGTACAGGTTGGGCCTGCACACGACCGGCTCCGGCCCTGTACGTGCCATAACGGGGCCTCCGCTGCCGGCTTCGATCAACTGCATAGTCCGGACACAGGAGCATTCGCTTTTCCTCGGCACAAGCAAGGGGCTCTACCAGCTCGACCTCGCAGACGGGCAGGTGCAATTCATCCGCGGTACCGAAAGCTTCTATATACGCAGCCTCCACCTCTCCGGTCCGCCCGGGCAGCAGGAAGTCTGGATCACCACCTACGGAAGCGGGTTTGCGCTCTACGCAAACCGGCGGCTTACGATATTTCCCCTGGATAAAAACAACTACCTGACCACCTCCCACTGCATCGTCGAAGACCGGAACGGGTTCTTCTGGGTCCCTTCCAACAAGGGGCTGTTCCAGGTAAAAAAACAGGACCTGATGGACTACGCGGCCGGCTACGCGCCCGCCGGCATTTTCTACATGTATTATTCTGCTGAAGAGGGATTCAACACCAATGAATTCAACGGCGGATGCCAGCCCTGCGCAATCAGGCTGCCGACAGGCCACGTATCCCTGCCCTCCCTGAGCGGGCTGGTCTGGTTCATTCCCGAAAAAATAGTCCCCGAGCTGCCGGACAAATCCATACTGGTCGAACGCCTGGAAATAAACGGTAAGGAGCTTCCTTTCCACGGGGACACCATCCTGCTCCCTCACAATTTCCGGCAGCTTCGCCTCAATGTCACCACTCCCTATTTCGGGCATGACAATAACCTGCACTTTGACTATGCGCTTGTCAGTGAAAACCGCCAGCCAGCCAACAGCGACTGGATAGCGCTGAACTCGAAAAATGCCGTTATCAACATCACCCACCAGCCCCACGGAAACTATTCACTGTTTATAAGAAAAGTCAACGGGTTTGGCCGGGACAACTATACGCTGCGAAAAATAAGGATCCGTATTCAGCCGGAATGGTACCAGACCTGGTGGTTTTACGGCATCCTGGCTGCTGGTATCGTGGCGATTTCCCTATGGATCCTGACCACGATCATGAAAGAAATCCAGGAGACATAGGCCTCCGGGCAACCATACGGCCTGCCGTACCAGGCGGGAGAAGTTGCCCCCGGGGGCAACTCTTATAAAAAATATTTACCTCTTCTCAGGTGTGCGATCAGCGTGTCTATGGCCAGCTTCAGATCTTTGTCCCGCAGCGCCCCGACAATCTGCCGGTGTTCCTTGTCCGTCAGGCGGTAGTCATTCACGTGCGTATGCAGTTTGCCCACCTTGTGATGCAGGAGGGGTATATTGCTCATCTGGTAAACATTTTTCAGCTTTTTATTTCCGGCCGACTCGATCAGCAGCTCGTGGAACCGCATGTCCGCCTCTAAAGCTCCGCCAAAATATCCCTTTTCAATCATTGCCGAATAGTCATCACAGATCATGTCCAGCTCATCGAGCTTCTCCGGCGTAATGTTCACGATGCTGAGCTGAAGCGCACCCATTTCCAGTATCTCCCTCAGCTGGCTGGTCTCCGTAACATCCTCAATGGTAAAAGGCTTCACAAAAAATCCGCCCTTGGGCCCGGATACCAGCAGCTGCTCACCGGTCAGCCGGGTCAGCGCCTCCCGGATACCGGACCTGTTGACTTCCAGCCGCTTGGCCCATTCATCCTCTTTTAAGCGTGTGCCAGAACCTAGCTGATTGGACAGTATTTGCTTCCTGATTTCAAAATATGCCTTACCTGCCTGAGATTCTTCTTTCATCTGTCTATATTTAGTTTAGATTTTTTGTCATATGAAATGCGCCGGATTCGGCATACCGGTTCGTATGCGCATTCGCCTGTGCGCATTTCATTTGTCTGTTTTTATTTTGGGTCAGGCGGGATGTACCGGGGAATCATCATACACTATCGGACGGCGATCCGTTTGTAAGCATTGCCTGTGGCTCATTTCACGTTTACGTATGCAAAAATTTCATGAGTTTGTTGACAAATATATGCTTTATTTGGTGTTTTTTATTCTAAACCTCCGAATTTATTGTGCAGGCGGGGTGCGGTTGCCTGCCGGCACGCATTAGCTGCTTTTTCTTACCTTTGCAGAATCAAATACGTTTGCAATGAAAAAGGTCGCCTTTTATACGTTGGGGTGCAAGTTGAATTACGCGGAGACATCCTCTATTTCCAGGATGTTTGAGCAGAAAGGTTACACAAAAGTGGACTTCAACCAGGCCCCCGACATCTTCATCATCAATACCTGCTCTGTCACGGACAATGCCGACAAGAAATGCCGCAAGATCGTCCGGGAAGCGCAGCAGATCAACCCGGACGGGTATGTGGCCATCATGGGGTGCTACGCGCAGCTCAGGCCGGAAGAGATTTCAAATATCCCCGGGGTGGACGCGGTATTGGGTGCAGCTGAGAAATTTCGCCTGCTCGATCTCATTGATACCTTCAACAAGGTACCTGCCGGCACGCCCGGCCGCCTGCTCACCTCCCCGGTAAGCGACGCAATGGACTATCATACCTCCTATTCGCTGAATGACCGGACCCGGACGTTCCTGAAAGTCCAGGACGGGTGCGACTACCCCTGCTCCTACTGCACCATACCCATGGCCAGGGGCGGCAGCAGGTCGGACACACTTTCCAATGTGGTGGAGGCCGCGCGGCAGATCGCCGCAAAAGGAGTCAGGGAAATCGTGCTGACCGGCGTCAACATCGGTGATTTCGGCCTGGTCAACGGGGAACGCGTCGCCACCTTCCCCGACCTCGTCAGGGCATTGGATGAAGTAGCGGGGATAGAGCGGTTCAGGATTTCATCGATAGAGCCCAACCTGCTTTCCGACGAAATCATAGAATTCGTAGCACGATCCAGGCGGTTTGTCCCGCATTTCCATATCCCGCTTCAATCGGGCTCGAACAAGATACTCGGACTCATGCGCAGGAGGTACAAGCGGGAGCTTTATGCCGGCCGCGTAGCAAAAATCCGGTCGCTGATGCCGCATGCCTGCATAGGCGTCGACGTAATTGTCGGGCATGCCGGCGAAACACACGAGGACTTCCTGGAAACTTACCAATTCCTGAATGCGCTCGATGTGTCTTACCTCCACGTCTTCACCTATTCGGAACGGGCCAATACCCACGCGCTGGGTATCAGGCCGGTGGTGGCCAAACAGGAGCGTGCGGACCGGTCCAGGATGCTGCACATTCTGTCAGACAAGAAAAAAAGGAGCTTCTACGAAGCACAGGTGGGCGGCTCTTTCACCGTGCTGTTTGAAGAGGATACCCAAGCGGAGGGACAGATGCACGGGTTTACCGAAAACTACGTAAAAGTAACGGCAAAATACGACCCGCTGCTGGTCAACGAAGTAATGAAGGTCCGCCTGTCCGGTATCAATGCCGAAGGCCTCGGCGAAGTCGAAGAGCTGGAAGAAGAAATACTCTCCCACTGACCTCTTTCCGGGCGGGGGATGGCGGTACAGCCGGCCGGGAAACCGGCTGCATCTCCCGGGTACGGCATCACCGGAGAGCTCAGACCGCCTCCACCAGGAACTCATCGTGCTGGCTGATATCCAGCCCTGCTTTTTCGTCCTCCGCCGACACCCGTAGCGGCAGGATCAGGTCTGTTACCTTCAGCAGCAGCCATGCGCCTCCGAAAGCAAACACCGATGTCCCTGCCAGCGCCAGCAGATGCTTCAGAAACAGGCTGGTCTCCCCGAAGGCAAGCCCCTGCTCGGTAACGGCGGGATTGATGGCATGGGTGGCAAACACACCGGTGAGCAGCATCCCGATCATACCTCCCACACCGTGGCAGGGAAATACATCCAGCGTATCGTCCACACCCGACCTGGCGGTATGCAGGTGCGCTACAAAATTGCTGATCACCCCCGAAATCGTGCCGATAAACAGCGAAGCAGGCAACGTAACGAAGCCCGCCGACGGGGTAATCGCCACCAGTCCCACCACTGCACCGATACAGAACCCCAGCGCCGAAACTTTCTTACCCCTGGCCACATCGAAAAGAACCCAGGACAATCCCGCCGCTGCCGCTGCCGTATTGGTAGCGCCGAAGGCGGAAACAGCCAGGGGGCCTGCGCTCAGGGCCGAACCTGCATTGAAACCAAACCAGCCGAACCATAGCAGGCCGGTCCCCAGGAGCACAAACGGGATATTGGCCGGCGGCAGCACCTTGTCGCCAATGTGCTCCTTCCTGCTTTTGAGATAAATCGCCCCGGCCAGCGCCGCCCATCCCGCCGACATGTGGACGACCGTCCCGCCCGCGAAATCAAGTACCCCCATCCGGGCCAGGATCCCTTCCGGATGCCAGGTCATGTGGGCAAGCGGTGTATAGATGAAAAGACTAAAAAGAACCATGAACAGGACATAAGATCGGAAATTGATGCGCTCAGCCATGGAACCGGTTACCAGCGCCGGGGTAATCACGGCAAACTTAAGCTGGAAAAACGCGAACAGGGCAAAGGGTATCGTGCCCGACAGCGGCGCCTCCGCTACCCCCTTGAACATCAGGTAAGTAAAAGGATTCCCGATCACTCCCCCGATGTCCTCCCCGAAAGCCAGGCTGAATCCCACGATCACCCAGACCACGCTAACCACACCCATCGCGATAAAACTCTGGAGCATCGTGGAGATCACATTTTTGGAATTGACCATCCCTCCATAGAAATAAGCCAGGCCGGGAGTCATAAGCAGCACGAGCGCGGACGCCACCAGCATCCAGGCCGTATCGCCCTTATCCATCCCTTCCAGGATAAACGCTCCCGGCACTTCAGTAAAAAAGGCACCCGCGATACTTACCGCCAGGAGAATTGCGATCGGAACAAAATTGGATTTTCGCATATAGGTAATTGTGTTTAATTGCATATCTTCTCCCCCGTTATGATGATAGCCTGTGTCGCAGGCCACACTTCATAAAATACTATAATTTATTATAAAGAATAATATTCTATATATACTTATAAAGTAGAAATATTATTCTGTTTAATACAAATAATATTTACAATGCAAATATATGTAAATATCAATTTTTAAATCAAATTTCAGGCATAAATACATCAAAAATACATACAATTTACATTTCTA
>JBEBSO010000013.1:0-17622 GCA_040394275.1 Telluribacter sp. | reverse complement strand
GCCTGCAGGAGACTCCCTGCGTATACAACTTCCCAGCGCACCGCCCGTCCCCTCCCTTACCGGCTCATTGCTTGACCTGGAAAATGCCACCTTTGCCATGGTGACCCCCCACGACTCCGTAAGCTTCGGTCCGAGCTCCGGCAGCGTGTCGCTGAGCGACGGGATATTTGCCGGAAAGAACGGAAAATTTTACTGGCCGGACGGAAAAACCTATGCGGAGCTCCCGGACTATTCCTTCCAGGTCAGCAGCCCCAAAGTAGCGGCCGGCAAAGCCCGGCTGTTTGATGCCCGGCTGGCCGCACCGGTGCAGGGATCTTTCCTGTTTGAAAGTGTCAAACACAACAAGGAAAGCGGCAGCTACCCCTTTCCCCGTTTCGTTTCCGATGAAAACGACGCCCGGCTCAGTTCCTCCAGGAAAAGCATCCTGTACAAAGGCGGCTACTCTCTTATCGGCAGCGAGGTATTCAGCAATTCGCTCAAAGGCGACCTGTCGGAGGTAACCGTCAGCTTCAGGGACAAGGTGGCCTTCAAAGCCCGCAGCAGGCAGTTTTCTTTGAAAGACTCAACCATCACGGCAAAAGTCGCCGAATTTATGCTGCCTATCGGTACCGATTCCATCTTCCATCCGGGAGTCGGCTTTTTTTACAGCGACGACCAGGGATTTGTAAGACTGGAACAGGCCTGGAAAACGGAATACGCCAGGCTGCCCTACACGGACAGCTATCATAAAATGCTCATCTGGTCCGATGCGGCCAGGTGGTATTTCAATAAGGAGAAAATCGACTTCTACCTGATATCAGGCAAAACTGTATCCTCAGTCAACCTCGAGTCCTTCGATTTTTTCAAAAAAGAACGATTCGGAAAAATGACGGAGCAATTCGGGTTTCATCCGCTGCTGGTTGCCGCAAATTACGTCCAGTCGAGGAAAAAACAGGTCTTCCTTCCCGAAGAGCTGGCCTCCGCTTCGAAGCTCAATCCCGCGATCGTCAGGAAAGCGCTGGAGCAGCTGACCCTGGAGGGTTATTTCCAGTACAACAAGCATACCGATGAATACGCGGTCACCCGGAAGGGCGTCTCACATATCCTCGCCAATTTCGACAAAAGCGACTACGACAATTTCAGGATCCAGTCCGTCTTTCCCAGCAACGAAGAACTGGCCAACGCCAGCGTCTCGCTCAAAGATACCCTGCTGACCATCCGGGGCGTGGAGAAGTTTATAGTCAGCGACTCCCTTAAAATCGCCGGAATCCCCTCCGACAAGAAAATCGTGATGGGACGTAACCGGGGCTTTACGCTCAACGGCCGGCTCCAGTCTGCCAATTATAAGTTCACAGGCCGGAATCTCCGCTTCGATTACGACAAGTTCTTTGTCAACCTCAACGAGGTGGATTCCATCACCTATACACCCCGTGAAAAATATGCGAAAGGAATGACCGGTGAAGTCGGGGGAAGCGTACAATACCAGAAAGGCGGCACCTTCTACTTCAACGATGCCAAAAACAAATCGGGGAATCAAAAAAATACAGCCGGCTCACCCCGGATCGTTATGCCCGAAGGGCTTACGGTATACTTTGACCAGGAAGAACGCGGTCCGCTGAAGTACTCCAGGGAGGTCCTGTTCAAAATCCCCAGGCTGGATTATGACGGGCTGGACAAGCGCGATGTCGAATTTGCCGGGACATTCACGTCGGGAAATATCTTCTCCCCGCTGAAAACCATCCTGAAAAGTATGCCGGACAACTCACTGGGCTTCCATTACCGTTCGCCGGCAGGTGAAATCCTGAAGCTCTACGGGGGAAAAGCCACGCTTAAGCTGTCCGATACACTGACCATGGACAATACGGGGCTCAGGACTGCCGGGACCATCAGCTATATGGCCGCCGGTCTGCCCGCAAAGGAAATCCTGCTGACGGAGGATTCCCTGACCGCTTCGGGGACCCAGGCCTCTATCCGGGAAGCCACCATCGGCAAATCTTATTTCCCGAAAGTCGATATCAGGGACTACACCCTGAAATGGACGCCTGCGGCAGACAGCATGCGGATCGACAGCAAATCAAACTCCTTTGCCTTTTACAACGGCAGCACCAAATTTGACGGCGGACTGCTCCTCCGGTCGTCGGGGCTTTACGGGTCCGGGACACTCCGCAGGGCAGATGCCGAGCTTTCATCCGCAGACATCAAGTTCGGCCGGGACGGTTTCCTGGCAAAGTCCGCCCAGCTGCAGATCGGGGATACCGGCAAACCAGGGCCGGCGCCGGTCCTCCTGGGAAAAAATGTAGATGCCGATTTCAATATCGTGAAGGGGATCATGGAAATTTCCACCCTCGGGGAAGGCTTCGAAGCCGATTCCTCAAGCCTTGAGTTCCCGTATGCCTCCTACAGGACTTCCATCAGCAAAGCCCAGTGGAACGTCAAAACCAAGTCGATCAGCATGAAGGGAGATGTAAATACCTCTACCTTCACCTCGATGGTTCCCGAGCAGGAAGGGCTCACCTTCAACGGGTCTGCCGCCGCCTATGACATTGCCCGAATGGCGCTTACCGTTACGGGCGTCCCCTTTATAAAATCCGCGGACGTCAGGATCATACCGGATAAAAAGGGGGTCAGTATACAGAAAGACGGCGTAATCCTGCCCTTCACCAATGCGCGCATCGAAATCGACACGCTGAACGTCAGCCACCGGATGCGGAACGCCAACATCAGGATCCTTTCCAGCAACCGGTTTGAAGGATCCGCGACGTACCAGTACGTGACGATACTGAAAGACACATTCGATATCAAAATGGAGAATTTCGAGCTCCACGAAGCCGAACCCGGAGGAACGGCCGTCGCCAAAAAAGGGAAAACCTCCGCTGCCGGCGAAACGGCAGCCGCTCCCCTGCGGTATTATACCACGGCGCGGGCTGCCGTAAACGAGCAGGACGGGCTTATGCTGGCGCCGGGCATCGCTTTCCGGGGAGACGTCAACCTGATCTCCTACGAACCGTCGCTTATACTGGACGGCTACCTGCGGCCCCAGCTGAAACCACGGAGGGAATTGCCCGGTTCCTGGATCCCGTACAAAGGAAAACCGGGAGAGAACGTGACGGTTATGGTCGACAAAGACCTGAAGAACGAGGTAGACCAGCCGCTGTTTGCCGGTCTTCATTTCCGGGCCATCGGAGGGATATACCCGACATTTCTATCACCGAAAGAATCGGAAGGAGAAGACGACATATTCGTAGCGAAAGGCGCTATGAATTACGACAGTACAGGAGCGTTTGTCGTGGTCCCGCAGGGGGGAGATGCGGCCGTAAACAACAAGACGTGGCTGACTTTCCACGACAAAAAAGGCCTGGTACAGCTGGCAGGATCGCTAAAATTCACCTCCGAGCCCTGGATGGCCGCTTCGGGTATAGGGGAAGCCCAGATCGACAGCGGGCGCTACGAATTCAATTCGCTGCTGGCCATGAAGCTTCCCGTACTGGCTCCCGTAGCGCCGGTACTGGCAAAAAAAATAGTGCAGACCAATCTTAACGAGCAAAACAGCGACGCCGCCGAAGCAAATACGGAAAGATTGCTGGTGAAGCTGGCCGCCCTGATCGGCCAGAAGGAAGCCGAGGCGCATATCAAGAAATCGGCTGCCGAATACAAGCCGCTTTTCCAGGCCTCCCCCCTCCTGGATGCGCAGATCGTGCTGTCCAATGTCAGGCTGAAGTGGTCCGACAAGCACAATTCCCTCTACTCGATCGGCCCCATCGGCGTTTCCAATTTCTCGCAAAACGATATCAATGCCCGGATGGATGGCTTTTTTGAGCTGCGGCGCGCCGATACCGGCGATGAATTCAGCTTTTACCTGGAAGTCACTCCCGACGTCTGGTATTTCTTTGATTTTGCCCAGAAACAGCTGGGCGTGATCTCTTCCGACATGGAATTTAACGACCAGGTGCTTGCAAAAGCCAGAAGCGCAAGAACCAGGGACATGGAGCTGATCCCGCTGGGCCCGGAAGACAAGGTAACCTTCCTCAACCGCTTCAACGAGTACTATTCGCCACCCCGGAAACCGGTAAGGAAGCAACCGTCCAGAGCTACCGTGCAGAAAAAGGCTGCGCCCGCCGCCGCACCGGCGCCTGCCAAAACAGAACCGGCCAAAACCGGATCAGCCAAAACCGGATCAGCCAAAACGGAGCCGGTCAAAACGGAAACGGTCAACACCGAATCAGCCAAAACCGAACCGGTCAAAACGGCACCCGCCGCAACCGCCCCGGAGCCCGCCTCCGGCGACGACGGCTTCTGAGCCCGTCGGCTGCCCGCCTGCTCATGTCAGCACAACGGTCAGGCCCCGGGCGCCATGCGCCCCGATGACGAGCGATTGCTCGATATCCGCTGTTTTGGAAGGGCCGGCTATAAAAGCCCCCCATCCCTCCGATACCGGCCCTATTTTTGCAAGGGCATCATGCATATTGCACACAATTCCCGCTTTGGGCAGCACGATCACGAGGTATTGGGTAATAAACGGCAGCACCCGGTGCGGCACCTGCTGTTCTCCCACCCAGATTGCGGCATTTTCGGCCACCCCGGTTTCCCCCTGGATCACGGCAAGATTGACCTCCGCCAGGCTGTGCGGATCAGCCGTTTGCAGGTCAAAATCCGTCCAATCCGCAAGGCCGGGGATGGAGGAGACCCGGCGACTCCAGCTTCCGTACTTCTGATCCAGGAAAGCGCGCAATCCGTCAAAGCCGGACACTTCGGCCAGCTCTCCGCCGATAGAGGTAAGCACTTCGGCAAATTTTCCTACCGGGTCTTCAAACCGGCTTTCAAACGTGTCTATTTCAGGCAGGGCCGGCGGCCGGCGGCCGGCGGCCCTGATCCTCTCCAGTATCTTTTCTCTCGATGACATCCTTCTATCGTTATCTGCTTCCCCCTGCCCCTATTTTTTTGACCGGTTGCGAAGGTACCACTCCCGGAAACTCTCGCCGGGAGGCTCCGGCATCTCCCGCTGGTGATACCATGGGTTCAGGGAGTTGTTGACGAGCACGGGCGCCAGCTTCATCAGCGACCGGCCTACCTTGCCTCCCCACTGGTAAAACCTGGGCCTGCTCAGCACGGCATTCATCGCACGGATCCCCGCGGCTTTTGCGGCAGGTACATATCCTTCCCGGGCCAGCGTCTGGCGCCATTGGTACAGCTGGTAGTGAATATCGATTTTTACCGGGCAGACGTTGGTGCAGCTCCCGCAGAGCGTACTGGCAAAAGGCAGGTCGGCATTGGCCCGCATATCGAAATTAGGGGCAAGAATCGACCCGATCGGACCGGGGACAACGTGGTGATAGCTATGACCGCCGCTGCGCCTGTAAACGGGACAGGTGTTCATACAGGCGCCGCAACGGATGCATTTCAGGGAATTTCTGAAATCCGGCCTGGCCAGCTGCGCGCTGCGCCCGTTGTCTACGATGACGATGTGCATTTCCTGTCCCGCCCGCGGTTTCCTGAAATAGCTGCTGTAGGTGGTCACCGGCTGCCCGGTGGCGCTCCTGGCCAGAAGCCGCAGAAAAACCCCCAGGTGGCGCTCGGCCGGGATGAGCTTCTCAAATCCCATACAGGCGATATGGACATCGGCCAGGTGCACGCCCATGTCGGCATTGCCCTCGTTTGTACACACCATAAATCCGCCCGTCTCGGCCACTGCAAAGTTGACGCCGGTTAGAGCGGCCCTCCTGGTCAGAAACATCTCTCTCAGGTGGACACGCGCCGCCTCTGTCAGGTACTGCGGATCGGTCGCCCCGGCCTCCGTACCCAGGTGCTCGTGAAAGAGCTCCCCTATGTCCTGCTTTTTGAGATGTATAGCCGGTAATACGATGTGACTGGGAGGCTCCTGCCTCAGCTGGACGATGCGCTCGCCCAGATCCGTATCCACCACCTCTATACCCCGGGAGGCGAGGTAAGGATTGAGATGGCACTCCTCCGTGAGCATGGACTTGCTTTTCACCATCCGGGTGATCCCGTGACTTTCCAGTATATCGCCGACAATCCTGTTGTGTTCGTCCGCATCCGCTGCCCAATGCACTTTTATGCCATTTTCCAACGCCCTGGCCTCAAACTGCACGAGCAGGCTGTCCATGTGGGCCAGCACAAAGTCTTTGATCCCGGACGCTGTCTCCCTGAGATTTTCCCATTCGGGGAGCTGGCGGGCGGCCCGGTCCCGCTTTACCCGGACAAACCAAAGCGTTTCGTCGTGCCAGTCTACATACGGCTCGTCCCTGTTGAAACCTATGGAAGCGGTAGCATGATCCGTTTCAGCTTTATGCATGGCAGCTATTTAGAATTCCCACCCGGCTACGGCATACCCGGCAACACACCGGAACCGGCCCCGGGCGTTCAGATGGATTGATTCAATATCTCCGCGATGTGCTTCACCTGCACCGGCGAGCCTTTTCGCCTCAGGATCCCTTCCAGGTGCATCAGGCAGCTCATGTCCCCGCCGGTTATATATTCCGCCCCGTTCCGTTCATGATCCGCGATGCGGTCCCGGCCCATTTTTACGGAAACGGCCTCTTCGCTCACGCAGAAGGTCCCGCCGAAACCGCAGCATTCGTCCACCCGGTCGAGCGCGACCAGCTCCAGCCCCTCGACCATCCCGAGCAGGGTTCCCGGCTTCGAAAAGTCCGGCGCATTCAGCTCCGACATCTGGGAGAGATGAAGTCCCCGCTGGCCGTGACAGCTCTGGTGCAATCCGACCCTGTGCGGAAAACGCGCCGGCAAATGATCCACCTTCAGCACGTCGGTCAGGAACTCGGTAAGCTCAAAGACCCGCTCCCTGATCCCCTGCACTTCGGCTTCCCTTCCCGGCACATGCAGGTGGTCCACGATGTGCAGCGTACAGCTCCCGGAAGGGCATACCACGTAATCGTATGCTGCAAAATTATCGGCAAACAAGCGGCTGCAGCCGTCGGTCAGGTGCCCGAAGCCCGAATTGGCCATGGGCTGTCCGCAACAGGTCTGGCTGAGGGGAAACACTACCTCGCATCCCAGCTTCTCCAGGAGCTCCAGCGTCGCCACTCCCACCTGCGGATAAAACTGGTCCACATAGCAGGGAATAAACAACGCTACTTTCCAGGTATCGGTTCCGGGTCCATCTGTGCGGCGGTATGATTCGGACACTTGCTTTTTTATTTTTACTTTAAACAAAAACCTCAATAAAACTCCACCGTGGCCAGGATGGGAAAATGATCGGAAATATCCGGGTACTTCCGGATGACCTTATAGTCCCTGACCAGGATCCTGGCTGACTTCAGCGCCATGATATAGTCGACGCGCTCACCCGGCGCCCCCTCGGGAGTAGTCGGGAGAAGCGACCCTTTTGCCGCATCCGTCCACTTTTGCCTGAACGAAAAATAAGGCTGCTCGTTAGGCCTGGCCCCCATATCCATGGCCAGTATTACCGGCTGCACACTTTCGGAAAGCGCCCTGTTGACGTAAGCTGCCTGCATGGCCCGGTCAAAAAGGCTGGTCGGCTCCAGCCTGGTATTGCATACCCTGAATGTCAGGTCTTTGGAACGTACGATCAGGCCGCAAAGCATAATCCTCGGCTCTCCCGCCGGTGACCCGGGCAGCTCAAAGGTCTGCCGGTTTTCAAAAGGCCACACCGACAGCAGGCCCAGGCCGAGTGTTCCGCCGTCCAGGCTGTCCGCAGAAGCATAGTCATAATGCATCCCCGTCTGCGCGGCAAGCTGCCTCAGCTGGTACCGGACCTTCCCGTCTGCATTCAGGCTGTCGACCGATTGAAGGGCCACGATGTGCGGCGCTTCCTCACGGATTATCCTGACGATGCTGCGCAGGTTGGAGCCGCCCCACTTGTCTTCTCCGTGACGCATGTTAAAACTCATCACCCTGACTTCGACTCCCCGCGGGGGTGCCGTCGCCAGGAGGACGGGGATGCAGAAAACAAGCACAAGTATCCAGAAAAACCTTTTCAATACTAAAGCTTTACACTCCGACCATTATCCTTGACTGTGCTGCAAATCAAAAATCTTTCGCATTTCCTGCCATTTTTCTCCCTCGCGGGCCAGCGGCAGCTTTTGCTGGTAATTCCACATCAGGAACTCCCATTCCCGCACTTTTTCATTGGCCGCATCATGCGCCGCCTTCAGCCCGAAGCTGAACGAATCCTCCGCTTCAATGAGCATGAAAAGCCTGGTGTCGTACCTGTAAATCTCCATCTGGGTAATCCCGGAGTCCCGGATGCTCCGCACGATCTCCGGCCATACATTCCGGTGGTATTCCTCGTATTGCGCAATCAGCGCGGGATCGTTCTTCAGGTCGAGCGTCATTGCGTACCTCTTCATATCACTACTCTTCTTTAATTTTATAACCAGAAACCGAATAATAAATAATAAAAAGAAAACAGGCAACCGGGAGCAGCAGGGATACCTGCATGCTGTTTTTAGAGAGGTAGCCGGTCAGCGGCGCAATCACTGCCCCTCCTGCAATCGCCATAATGACCAGCGAAGCGCCCAGCTTCATCTGGTCTCCCAGTTTTTTCGTCGCCAGCGCAAAAATAGTGGGAAACATAATGGACATAAAAAAGTATACCGCCATGATGGCCGCAATGGCCGGCAGCCCTGTCGTCAGCATGGCCAGGATAAGCAATCCCGCACTCAGCGCGGCGTACACCGCCAGCAGGTCCTGCGACCGGAACCTGTTCATCAGGGCTGTTCCTGCAAAACGCCCGATCATAAACAGCACCAGCGCAAAAGAGGCATGAAAGCTTGCAATCTGGACATCCGACATCCCGGCAGCCGTACCCGTAAGGGAGGCCATCAGCTTACCAAAGCCGATGGCGGCCGCCATGTCGTCATGGGGAGAAAGCGCAGTCTTGTAATCCACAAAATATCCCCAGATGGACGCCTGTGCGCCGACATAGAAAAACTGGGCCAGTACCCCGAGCACCAGGTGCCTTTTCTTCAGCAGGCCCCGGAAACTACCCTTTCCCCCACCTGTATCCGCGGCGGCGGCCACCGGTTCCGGCATCCTGGTAAGGGCAAAAAGCACGCAGATCAGCAGGACCGCACCCGCGATGACCAGGTAGGGCATCTGCACCGACTGCGCCTCATGCATACGAATGGCCTCCGCCTCCGCAAAGGGCATGCTGTTCAGCTGCTCGTTGGTGAAAGATTTATCCGAAAAGATAAAAAGTCCGCCGATCAGCGGTCCGAGAATGATGCTCAACCCGTTGAACGACTGCGCGAAATTGATGCGGCTGTCTGCCTTTTCGGGATCGCCGAGAATCGTCACATACGGGTTGGCGGCTGTCTCCAGGAAAGCCAGCCCGCAGGCGATGGTAAAGAGCGCTACCAGAAAAAAGGCATAGGATCTCATTTCGGCCGCCGGATAAAAAAGTACGGCGCCCAACGCATACAACAGAAGCCCCAGGATAATCCCCTTCTTAAATCCGAAACGGTTCATCAGGATGCCTCCCGGCACAGCCATCACGAAATAGCCGATATAAAAGGCCGAATCCACAAAGCCGGCCTGTCCCCGGTTCAGGTCCAGCGCCGTCTGGAAATGGCGGATCAGCGTCCCGTTCAGTGAGTTTGCCAATCCCCAAAGGAAAAACAAGCTGGTGATCAGGATCATCGGTACCAGGTAATTCCCGCCGGGGCTTCCGGAAGAGCGGACATCCGGATGACCGGAAGAGGGTATTTGTGCCATAGGTAGTTTGTCTATAGTTAACTTATCGAAGATGCTCATTCCCTGCTGCCGCACAATGGCCTCCCCCATTTTTCCTAAGCTTTCCCTACATGCCGCTCCCTTCAAAACACAGATAGTTTTTGCCGATACAATTGTAGTTTATACTTTTGAGATATTATTTAAAACCGGAAATTAATTTTTCCGCACGATATCCGCAATAATGAATCCCATCAACCGGCACATCAACCGGGCTGACAACTGATCCCAAATCCGGCACGTTATGCTCTTTAACAGTTTTGAATTTGCAGGTCTTGTCATCAGTACTTTCCTGGTTTATTATCTTCCGCCTGTCCGCCGCTTTCAGGTGCATATACTGATCGCCGCCAGCCTTTTCTTTTACGGGTACAGCAATCCGAAGCTGCTGATACTTTTCCTCGCTTCGGTGCTGATCAACGTGACCACCAGCTACCTGGTGGTGCACGGCAGGCAGGCAAGGCGTAAGGCCTATGCTACAATAGGGGTGATCATCAATCTGCTCATCCTTTCCTTCTTCAAATACAGCCCGCTGATCGGGGTGACATTTTTCCCGGAAGGAAGCCCGGCAGGGCATTTCCTGATGCAAATCCCGCTGCCGATAGGGATTTCTTTCTTTACCTTCGAGGGCATCAGCCTGGTGGTGGATGCCTATAAAGGGAGAGATATCCCCGAATACCGGAGCCTGGTTGCGCGTTCGGTCGGCCGGCATGTGGTCAATACTACTTTTTTCGTGGCCTTTTTCCCGCACCTGGTGGCCGGGCCCATTCTGAAAGCGCATGACTTTATCCCGCAGATCAGGGCCAAGTTCTTCAGCGACATCGACCGGACCTATTGCTACAAGACGCTGGTCACCGGCTTTTTCCTGAAAATGGTGATCGCCGACCAGCTCAACCACCATACCTTCTGGATCGAGTATCCTTATTTCGAATCCCATTCCACTTTTATCCTGCTGGTCATGCTTTTCGGCTATTCGATACAGATTTTTGCCGACTTCGCGGGATACTCCCTGATCGCCCTGGGCATTGCTGGCCTGTACGGCTACCGGCTGATGCAGAACTTCAACTTCCCCTATATTTCGACTTCCTTTTCGGAATTCTGGAGAAGATGGCACATCTCCCTTTCCACTTTTCTCAAAGAATACCTGTACATCCCGCTGGGGGGCAACCGGAAGGGGCGCAGCCGAACCTATGCCAACCTGATGATTACCATGATCCTGGGCGGCTTATGGCACGGAGCTGCCTGGAGCTATGCGGTGTGGGGAGCTTTCCACGGGCTTACCCAGGCAGTGGAGCGTTTCAAAAAGGATCATTTTCCGCCGCCGGCCCATCCGTCGCTACTGCGGAGAATACTTTCGGGCCTCCTGGTATTCAGCCTGGTCACCTTTGCCTGGCTGCTCTTCAAGCTGACCCGGTTTGAGCACGTCATCTTCTACCTGACGGCCCTGTGGCGGAATACCGGTATGAGCTCCTATATGGCCATAGCCGTCTACATCCTGATCTATTCCTTCCCGGTGATATGCTATCATTTCTACTACCTGTACAAGCAGGCCAACCCCGACAGAAAATGGCCGGGCCGGCTTGAGCCCTACCTGTATGGTATCATGCTTTTCCTGATCATCACAAACAGCGGTATCGGCACCGACTTTATTTATTTCCAATTTTAAGCATGCTGAAAAAGTCTCTTCTTACTGCCCTGGCGCTGCTGATCATGTACGAAATCGTGGTGAGATCCGTTGATTTCTGGTGGTCTACCGGCCAGAATACCCAGCAGAGCAGCGTAGTGAGGGCCCACAATTTTATGTTTGCGCCGGAGCATTATGCCCAGGTGATGGTGGGCTCCTCCATCGGCAACCGCATTACCTCCGGCGTGCCCGACGACAGTCTTCCCGATTATTTCTATAACCTGTCATTCGGCGGACAATCCATCTTTGACGGTCTGCTGATCCTGAAAAACATGGATTACACGCCGGAAGTTGTCTATATTGAAATCAATACCCTGCTCCGGAACGAGGACCCGAACCTGCAATCCTCGCTGTTTTCTCCCATACTTTATCCGCTGAAGCAAAAGATTTTTTCTCTCCGGGAAAAAAACCAGCCTGTCGGTGTCATCGCACGGCTTCCCACGGCCAGGAACGGGAAGCCGGGTGAACGGAAGGGACCGCCGCCCGTGTATACGGAGAGAAATGACAACATCTACAGGACCATGCTGGAGATCGAAATCAGGCATAAGAAAGACTCCATTTCCCCGGACATTCTCAGCGGGCAGATCAGGAAGCTACAGTCGTGTGTGGGTTTTTTAAGGGTAAAAGGAACAAAAATTGTCTTTTTCGAGGTACCGGTTGATCCCGCACTATGCGGGCTGGCGCTGCCGGTACAGGTAAGAACAGCCGTCGAAAAAGCCTTTCGGCCGCAGGGCTGCTATTTTATCCCGATGCCGGACTGCGCGGACTA
Source organism: Telluribacter sp. (assembly GCA_040394275.1). Classification (GTDB taxonomy): domain Bacteria; phylum Bacteroidota; class Bacteroidia; order Cytophagales; family Spirosomataceae; genus JBEBSO01. The sequence continues at coordinate 5,467 of JBEBSO010000013.1, read as the reverse complement.
CCTCACCACCGACGGCACCCATCTCGAGAAAGTCAGCGTCTATCATTATCTTCATTACTTCCGCCGGCAGCTGAAAACACAGGCCATCCTGTAGCCGTACCTGTCCGCAGGCATCACGTACAGCGCCCGGCTAGCCGGCAACTGATGTCACGGCAAGCACATAGCTGCCGGTAAACCAGTAGACGCCCCGGGCCGATTTTTCCGGTGTGCAGGGCAACACCCTGCAGCTGAACGCTCCCTCCGGCGAGATATCCAGGGGTTCTATCTCCAGGTGATTCCTGAGATCAGTCACTTCAGTACAGCATTTAAACACCGATTCCTTCACCGCCCAGTAGAGGTACAGCGCATGCGTTTCCCCAAGCCCGCCAAGGGTCTCCTGCTCCCGGGCGCTCAGGAAATAATCCCGGCCCTTTACCAGCGCATGCGCTCCGAATACCTGCACATCCACGCCCACGGGTCCGTCGTCAGATACCGCCACCGCCACGTAAGCTCCGCTGTGCGAAATGGATACCGCCGTACGGCTGCCCCGGAGAAAGGGGCTTCCGTCGACTGCATACGACACCGGCCCGGGTGCTTCCAGCAGGTGCTCCAGCATCAGGCGCACGGCCATACGCTCCCGCTCGCGCCTGCCCGATCCGTCTCCTTCCCAGGCAACTTTTCCGGCCGCCAGCCTGTCTAGGAGCGTGCCGGCCGGTTCCGTGAGGTTCCAGAGCGCCACCCGCGTACCGTTTTCCAAAACTTTTACATAGCTTAGCGGCATATTTGAGAGGATAAATCCTGAATATCACCATCCCGGAGCAGATATACCGGTTATCTTTTTTCGTTATACCGGTAAAATATCCGGGCGGATGCCTGTTTTACGAACGAATCGCTGTTCATCCGCTGTTATCACGACAAAGGTAATCTAACCGCCGCCAAATACGTAATTCCCCCGAAATGCCCCCGTTGAAAAGAGCGCCCCGCAAAGCCCTGAAAATTTTCTCCGCTCTCCTGGTCCTGGCGGCATTGGCTGTCGCCTGGTTCTTCTGGCGCATCCGCATTCCGGAGCCCCGGATCGAAAACCCGGTACCCGCAGCTGCCTACACCCGCATACAAACCGGGCCCGACGCCTACCGGATCGGGAACAACCGGCTGAGAAAAAACAGGTACGGCATCTGGGAAATGTACCTGGAAGGGGCGCCCTACGAAAGGGGGCTGATTTACGGCCTGCTGGCGAGGGAGCTCAATGAAAAGCAGGAGGTAGTATTCATAGACCAGATCAGGGAGATGATCCCGAATACTGCTTTTCTCCATGTATTGAAGTACTTCATCGGATGGTTCAACAGGGATATCTACAAATACATACCGGACGAAAACCTGCAGGAGATCTACGGCATTTCGCAGACTTTCTCGGATAAGTTCAACTTTATAGGCCCTAAATATTTCCGTATCCTCAACTACCACGGGGCACACGATATCGGCCACGCGCTGACAGACCTGAATATGGTCGGCTGCACCTCCTTTGCAGTAAACAAGGGGGCCTCGGCCGATTCCTCCCTGCTGATCGCGCGGAACTTCGATTTCAATATGGGCGATAAATTTTCGGAAGACAAGCTGCTGCTTTTTATGAAACCGGATAAAGGATATGCCTTTGCCTCGTATTCATGGGCCGGATTTACCGGCGTCGTATCGGGCATCAACGAGAAAGGCCTTACCGTTACGCTCAATGCCGCCAAATCCGATCTCCCATACGGCGCCAAGGAACCCGTGTCCCTCCTGGCCAGGGAAATCCTGCAATATGCTTCCAACATACAGGAAGCGGTCGAAATTGCCTCCAAACGGGAAATGTTCGTCTCGGAATCGCTGCTGATCGGGTCGGCAGCCGACGACAAAGCGGTCATTATCGAAAAAACGCCCACCAAAATGGATGTCTATGATTCCGGCTCCGATGTGACGGTTTGTGCCAACCACTACCAGAGCCGGCTGCTGGCCGGAGATCCCGTCAACAGGGAAAACATAGAAACCAGCGACTCCAGGTTCCGGTTTGAACGCATACAGGAGCTCCTCAGGCGCCGGGCGCCGCTCGATTACAGGGAGGCTGCGGAGATCCTGAGAGACCAGAAAGGCCCCGGCGATAAATTTATCGGCTACGGCAATCCCAAATCCGTCAACCAGCTGCTGGCACATCACGGCATCCTGTTCAAACCCGGGGAACGCAAGGTATGGATTTCCACGCAGCCTTACCAGATCGGAAGCTTTATCGGCTACGATCTTGACGATGTCTTTCATGGAGAAAAGCCGGGACAGTTCCGCCACGACGAAGCGGCCACCATAGCCGAAGATCCTTTTCTGCATACCCCTGACTACCGCCGGTTCGAGGCCTTTAAAGCCACCCGGCAAAGAATACAGCAATACCTGATCTCAGGAAAGGCGCTGGAGCTGTCGGCAGCCGAGACCGAAGCTTTCATCGCTGACAACCCGGAAAGCTTTCTCCCTTACTTATACTTGGGGGATTATTTCCGGAAAAAAGACAAACCGGAAAAAGCCAGGCACTACTACAACCTGGCACTTACAAAAGAAGTGTCTTCCCCGGCAGAGCAGAGAGCCATAGCACAAAAGCTGAAAGCGCTGAAGCCATAAAAAAAGCGGGAGGAAATTCCCCCCGCTTTTAACCTGGTTCCTTATTTGTTTTACAATATCAAAATCTGCTTTTGATTACTTTGTCACACTTTTCAGCTTCAGCTCCACAATGGACGCCTTCTGCTCGGGTGAATATACTTTTTCTTGTACCTGGGTCACCTTGCCCGGTGCAGGAGTGACTTCAGGCAGAATTTCGTTTGTATTACCTCCCTTTTTATCCTCGTTAACGGAAGAATATTTGGATACACCTACTGCTGCAGAAAGATTATTTGCGGAAACCCCTGTTCCGGCCAACGCCAATACGGCTATCAGAGCAATTCTTGAAATTTTCATAGCTTCTATATTTTCTTATAATTTGAATATTAACAACCTTTATTTGCGCTACAAAGATAGGAACAATTATTTAAATTGCACTATACTAAGTTTATAAAAGGTGAAAAATTTATATGAACGGATAAAATACTTTATAAAATACAATATTATACACAATATAGTACAAACAAACAAATCCTACCCTGCACACCGCCTTCCGGGTGTCAGACGGCGGGCACCTCCTGATAATGAATATCCTTACCCTGACGCAGCCCGTATTCTTCCGTCGCCGGCCACCGAAGAGGTGTTGCTCCCGGGCCCTCCGGCCGACGGATCCATCGTAAAAAAGACCCGGCAAAATGCAATACAATACCCGGAGCCTTCAACTGCACAAAACCCAGACCATCCTGTCTTTCCAAAACCGGGGAGCACGGGTTTCGCAGGTGGCGGCGCATAGCTGCGGGGCTTGGTTTTATCCAAGCGGGAAACGGGAGCAGGAGGCCGGCTATTTGTACCGGAGCTCCGTTATGACGGGCAAATGATCTGACGCGTACTTTTCACTGATTACCCGGGTACTCAGCACTTCGAAGGTCCCGGCCGGCTTGAACATGATAAAGTCGATGGTACGGCTGGGAACATGGACCGGGATGGTCCCTGCACAATCGTCTCCGCAGCTCCGTGTGAAGCTCGCATCGAAAAGATTGATCTCTTCGCTGCCGGGCTCGGCATTGAAATCCCCGCCGATGATTACCGGCAGGGCTGACCCCGAAAAATAGTCGATAATTATCCGGGACTGGGAAAGCCGGTTATACGCCCGCAGATCCAGATGCGTACTGGCAAAGACCAGCCTGGGGCCTTTCTCAGGCTTCACGACGATCCCGGCAAGCGTCCTGGGCTCACCGCCCTTTACGGCATCAACCGGAAGCGCAATACGAATGGAATCCAGCACAGGGTATCTCGACAGCACCGCTACCCCGTACTCTCCTCCCTGGTAATCGATCGCCTTTGAAAAGAAGAAGTTCATCCCGGTAAGCTTAGCCAGCTCCCGGGCCTGGTGAACACCTTTCCCTGACCTGGTCGTATATACATCCACTTCCTGCAGGGCCACCAGGTCGGGCTGCTCCTGCCGGATCACCCGCGCAATGGCCTCTATATCTATACGGTCACCGGCAGAGGGCGGATTACAGTGATGGATATTATAGGTCATCACCCGGAGCCCGGCTTTGCGGCCGGTATCTTCACGCCCCCCATTTCCCGATACAAACCGAACCGGCACAATGAGGACAAAGAAAATGAAGGCAATTTTTTTCATAGGTAGCATATTCATAATTGATAATATTCATAAAAAAACCCGCCGGATCCGGGTATAAAGAAAAGTCTACCTGCCATAGTTTCAAAGAAATGGCAGGTAAATATTTAAGACGGACCGGACCCACCGCGCTCCTTTCAGAAGGCAGCGGTAATTTCCGCCAGGCTTACCCCGAGCGCTCCGCGCGCTATGGCGTCCAGCACCTTCTCCTCTCCTTCAAAATGACAGGTCACCTGCCGGTGGGAAAGCGCTTCTCCCTCCTTCAGTTCCGCAACGGCGGAAGAAGACTCCAGCTCATAAAAAGGCCCCATCTGTGTTCCGTCCGCAAGCGGGCCGTCGTTGTAGGCATTCAGCACATCTCCTCCGTAAGGATCCGCGTGATACGCCCAGGTTGTTTTCATATAAAGCCCGTCCGGGTCCGAATCAAACCGGATCAGCGTCAGCACCTTGTCTACGGCATCATAGCTGCCTGCAATGCCGGTAGCGGATCCAGGCGGCAGGCCTATTTTGCTCCTGTACCGGCCGTCTGCCTTCAGGAATACAGCCGAACCGCCTACTGTCAGCCGTTCCGGCGGAACAGGCCCGAAATAGTCGCTTGTCATGGAGAACACACCCGGTGCCTGCCTGCGACAGGGAATTACGATCACCGTGTCGTCCGAGGGCCGGAACATGCCCAGCAACCAGACGCCCAGCAGACCCGTACGCGCCTGCCAGTCTCCCTTCCTGTTTATAATGGTATTGTCTGATACATACCCCACCCAACGGCAGTCCCCGGGATCTTCCATTCCCAGCTGCAAAAACAAAGCATGACGTCCGAGCACTTCAATTTTTCTTTTTATTTCGATGTCGAACTCCGTACCCGAATGATTGACCAGGCTTGCCCGCGCCGCGAAAACAACAGAAGCCGCACCGGCATCCGTCACCTCGTAAGCCTCGGTATCGATACAGGCGGGTGTCTGCCAATGGGCATAGTCGAAAGGGGCTCCCTGCCTGAAAAATACCGAAAACTGCCCTCCTTCCGGTGAAAGCCAGAAACGCTCCTCTCCGCCGAATGCATGGATATGGGGGCGAACGCTCCCTTCCTCTATCAGGGGATAGTTGATCCAGCCATAGCTCCTGCCTCCCCAACCGGCCGCGGTGCTGGTCATCACCCGACCCTGGTAACCGGCCGTCACCGCTACCAGGGCCTCCCGGTTGTCGGGGCTGGCCAATACCAGCACATCCTTG
>JBEBSO010000012.1:0-18152 GCA_040394275.1 Telluribacter sp. | reverse complement strand
TCTTTCAGCGGATGATCCAGGTCGGGCCTCCGGTCGAACCCCTGCATACGGATGGCGCGCAGGCTGGCGGCATCCAGGCCTTTCCCTTTCAGAAGCTCGGTTTTCTGGGGTTGCGGCAGCAGGCGAAACTTATCTTCAAAAGCCGGTAGGCTGATGGCAGATACCCCGTTGATAAGCCAAAGCAAAAAACAACCTGACAGCAAGGTCATATTTCTCATTTTCTATACAAACAATTAAGCGTTCAGGAAAAATAAATTAAACATTTATCCGACTTCTCACCTGTGTCACCACCTGCCGGATCCCGCTCATGACACGGTCCTCGACGTCCCCGTCCCATCTCCAGGCCGGATGTCCGTACTCATCAATATGGGCGCCTTCGTATCCTCCTTCCTCCCATATCCTCCGGGAGGGAATATAAGCCGCCATTTCATTTGTATAGCCGGATAGCCAGGTGGTGCCCTGTGCATATTCCGCCCTGAGGCGCAAGGCATAATCGACTACCGCTTCGCCGCCGATGCCTATCAATAGCAACCGGCTGCCCAGCTGCCATGCCTGTACCGGGTAAGGATAAGCAGCGGCAAACTCCTCCCCTTTTGCCAGTTTGTCCAGCATCCTGGCCGCCCACCTGGCCTGCAGGCCGGCGGGACCGCCTGCTACAGGCAGAAGGGTTTCGCGCGTCGCTGGTTTTTCATAGGCCAGGTCCACCCACCGGAAGGCCGTGGCAAGACCGGCTGACACCGGCGTCATTTCCCTTTCCAAGACCCCGGCTACCGCATCCGACAGCATCTTCCCGTAATGTGCACACAGGGGGACCGTCCTCCTGGGAAGGGGATTCTGGTCTCCGCCGCCCGTATTGAAGAAAAGCGCCGTGGCTCCCGGGAAAGCTGCTTCGATATCGAGCTGCGCAAACCCCGGGTAATCGCCGCACCACTGATGCCCGTTGAGCGTAGTCGGGTGACAGGCATAGCCAAACAGAACGGCGCACAGGCCGCCTGCTTTGTTTCTTACGGCCATTACCGGGACCGAATGGTCCACCACGCCTTTCAGCGGAATGCCCTGCTCCCGCATTCCCGGAACATCCGCCTCCGCATTTTCACGGCGATTGACGGCAAAAGGGCAAAAGCCCTCCCCGATGTCTATCCGTGCCTCCTGCATGCTGCCGAGCGCCTCACCGACCGCTTCCAGCACCCGGGCTTCCATCCACCGGCTATAGGCCAGCACCTGTTCCTTTTGCGCTGCGTCGGCGGGATAATAGTCCTGGAGATCGTCCTCGAGACAGGGACCGGAGTGCGTATGGGAAAAAGTCAGCATAAAATCTGCCCGGCCGATCCCGAAACGCGTGCTTGCCTGGCCGGCAAGCCTTTCATAAATCGTTTTGGACATCCCCTGCTGATCCATGGTGACCAGCACGGCCCGCTTTCCCTCCGGGCTGCCGAATGCAAGCACCTTTACCCACAAATCATGGATTTTCCCTTCCGGCTCTCTTTTATAGCCATAGCCCGCCAGCCAGACGGGTATTTCGGGAGTAAGCTTCCGCCTTCCCACTCCTACCTGCCAGTCCTGATGAGTGTCCGGGTGCCGGGACGTAAGGTTCGTCATTTTTTATAGCATCAACTGCAAAGCCGCCGCCCTGCCGGCTGCGTCCGCTTTGCCTGAATTGTGTCGGTAGAGGCCGGGCCTAAAAAAGGATTTGATGGCACCTCTGCAGCTCAGAAATGCCATCAAATCACTATTTACGTTTCCTCATTTACTTTTTTGAGGGACCCCGGCTTTCTCTGCCAGGTCCTTCATCCCATTGATGATGGCCGCCTGGATCCCCGGAGTCCATTTGGCGGGTAAGCCATATACCAGGTGTGCCATGGCTCCCTCATATCCTCCTTCCTTCAGAATTACCTCCGAAGGGATATAGGACATCACATCATTGGAATAGCCCATCACAAAAATATCCGGGCCATACAGGTTCTTCAGGTCAATGGCGTACTGTACCACCAGCTCTCCCCCCAGCGCCATAACGGGCTGCTCGCCCAGCTTCCATACCTGCAGCGGATAGGGGTAAGACGTCGGGAGGGTCCCGCCGGAATTCCGGATCCCCTGTATTCTCTTCGCCCATCGCTTCTGATAGTCGGCGCCTCCGGCCTGCATCTTCGACAGCTCCGCATCGTCGGGAGCCTTATCCAGCGCCAGGGTTACCTCCGAATAAGCCGTGCTGATAACGGGAGAAAGCTTGTTCATGTCCTCTTCCAGGACACGCTCCACGGCGGCAACCAGCTCCTTACCGTACTGCAACGCCAGCGGGATCGTCCTCCTGGGCAACGGGTTCTGATCTGCGCCGGCCCCCTGGAAGAACAGAGCAACGGTCCCCGGGTAGGCTTTTTCCAGCTCTATCTGCGCAAACCCCGGATAGTCTCCCGACCACTGGTACAGGCTCAGTACGGTTGGGTGGCAGGCATATCCGAAAGCTATAGCCATCAGCTTGCCCTTTGCATCCGTCACCTTGATCACCGGAACGGCGTAGTCGTTGGGACCTTTCAGCTCGGTCTGAAGCGCAAGGTTGGCTTCCGAATTGTTCCGCCGGTTTACCTGGAATCTCGTTACCCCGTTTTTGGAATACAGCTGGGCAGGCTGCAGCGCGGCGATTGCCTTTCCTACCAGGGTTACAAGCTTGTTTTCCAACTCCTGCGTGTATTGCTTGATTTTATCCTCCTGTGCCTGGTCCAGGGGATAGATATCTTTCAGCGCATCCGACAATACCGGCCCGGTATGGGTATGAGAGCTATTGATGATGATGTCCGCTCTCGACAATTTGTACTGCTTTTCCACGCGATCCCTGATCCGGTCAGACAACGGCTTCGGCACGCCCAGCAGGTCGGTGGTAATCAGGACAGCTCTTTTGCCGTTCTGGTCCTCGAGCGCCAGCGCTTTGGCCCATATCGCGTGTACGATTCCGTCAGAAGGGTGTTCCCGGCCGCCATAGCCCGCCAGCCAGATGGGCTGTTTCGGAGTAATGTTGTCCCGCGCCACCCCGGCTTTCCATCCCGGCGCAGCCGGGGTAGCCAAAACGGAGCTGTTTACAGCAAGCACAAGGCATGCCAGGAAAAAGGAGTTGATTAATTGCTTCATGATTGAATTGACTTCTTTATTTTGTCAGCATTTTTATGAATTTTTTCAATAGCATTGGCAATATCATCCATATCTGATTTACTTCCTAGCAACATGCTGTGAAAAAGCCATACTGCCTCCTCGTTACACAGGATCTGGTTTTCAGGACAGGCATTCTGTTCGTTGTATTTTGCCATATCCAGCTGCTTCTTCGAATAGCTCCGCTTATAGAGCGTAGACTGGAAAGCTTCCTCGATATACGGCTGCTTCTGGAGCTCTCCGTACCCGCTCATGGCAGGCACTCCTTCCGCCCCCAGCGCCTTGATAAAGGCGCTCCTGGATAAGCCGCTGAAGGCTTCCTTATGGTACCTGAACGGAAATACGTGGAAAGCAGACCTGGTAACCTTATCATAAAGCTTATAAGGTACGATTCCCGGGATATGCGCGATCTTTGCCTTCAGGTATTCTGCTCTTTCGGCGCGGTAAGTCGTATCACTGTCCAACCGGGCAAGCTGCGCCAGGCCGATGGCCGCCTGGTACTCCGTAAGCCGCACCTTAGTGCCTCTACGGATGGCGCCTGCGCTCACATTGCCTATCGCGTTGCCGTAAGGATACCCAAAGTTATGGTATGAATAGCATTTGTCTATAAACAGCTCGTCGTTGCTGACTATGGCGCCCCCTTCCCCGATGGGCAGCTGTTTTGAATTCTGGAAGCTGAAGCAGCCGGCAGTTCCGATCGTGCCTACTTTCTGATGGTTGTATTCCGCCAGGTGCGCCTGGCAGGCGTCCTCGATCACATAGAGGTTGTGCTTTTTGGCAATGGCCATGATCCGGTCCATATCAACCGGCAGGCCCAGTATGTGCACGGGCAGGATCGCCCTGGTGCGTGAGGTGATCCTGGCTTCTATCTTGTCGGGATCGATCTGGAAAGTCTCCCGGTCGGTATCCACAAAAACAGGCATTGCACCGTTGGCCAGGATGGCAGCCACGGAGGCGATAAACGTATAAGGCGGGACAATCACCTCATCCCCTATCCCGATATTGAGCTGGTTCAGGGAAACAATCAGCGCATTGGTACCATTCACTACCGAAAGGCTGCGTTTTACACCCAGCGTCTCCGCCCATTTTTTTTCAAACTCCGTCACGATCTTGGCACGTGACCAGACCCCGCTTTTCAGCACATCTCCCACCTTCCTAGTATCGCTTTCAGAGTCCCAGATGGGCCATTCCGGCCATTTTTTCCCCACCCGTAAGGGTTTACCGCCAAGCACGGCAGGCTCACCGGTCACCAGGTGCGTTACGGATCCCTCCTGCGATATTTCAGCGGAAGCGTTTCCCTTTCCGGGATTTTTTTCCAGGATGGCCGGCAGCATAAAAGCGCCCAGCCCGTTCAACGAGTTTCTCTTCAGGAACTCTCTTCTGGTATGATTTTTCTTTTCCACAGTCATTTCGTTCAAAAATTGTTTCATTCGGCATCCTGGGACTCTCCCAGGCCTCTATCTTTCATTATACCTGTCGGCTGTCCCTGATACCCAGGAAAAAGAAGATTTTATCCGGAACTCATCCCCGACGCCCAGGTTGGATATCCAGGCCTCATCCCCGGCTTTCAGCTTTTCACCGCCTGCGTCCGACAGCCGGATCCACCGCTCCCTGCGGCCCGCCACTTCTTCTATCACGCCCACAGGCTTTTTCTGATTATCCAGCAGCGTACTTCCTTTGTAAATCGGGGCAAAGGGCAGCTCCGTCCTGGTGGTAATGCGCTGATCGGCCTGGTTAATACGCAGGCGCCCGATCAGCAAATCGTCCCCGAGCTTTACGGTCATGTTCTTTCCCGTGCCCGATCCGGCTGCCACCGGATGTACCGTCACCCGGTAAGGGTTTGAAAAATGCATCACCTTGCCGGCCAGCTCCCCGGCTTTCGCCGGGCCTTTCTTCCTGAATTGCAGGCCAACCGTCTGCATCCCGACGTCCACCGAAGTCACTACTCCCTCCATACCCTCGGCCCGGAAGGTCCTGCCCTTACAGCGGAGATAAGTCCCCCCGCTAAAGAACACCCTCAGCAACTGCCCTTTGTTACCGAACGTCACGACTGCATTCAGGGCGTCCGTTTCGATCCCGTATTCCTTTACAGATTTTTTTCGGGGATCCGTATCGTTCAGCACTACCTCTGCTGCACCTTCTCTTTTCACTTCCACCGCCCTTCCCTTTTCAGATCCGGTCACCTCCAGCAGCCGGGCAGAGGTGATATACGCGGCCGGGCCGAAAGGCTCCAGCACACTGACAAACGTACTTTGCAGAGAATCCGCCTGGCTTGCGGCCCTGGTCCGTGCAACCAGGTATTTCATCGTATAATTCCTGGCTCTCGGCTTGTTGTACCCGTCAGCCATATAGACTTCCTGCTCCTGCGAAGGCAGGAGGTGGATCCGCAAGCGTGCCTTGTCGTCACTTACGTGGGCATATTCCAGCACACTTTTACCGGGCTCCTGGTGCTCCCGCTGCTGAACGTTAAACAGGTACTGGAACCCGGAGCCCTTGTAGCTTCCGTAGCCGCCCGAATAACCGGGCGCGCCCAGCTTGCTGTCGTCATAGATCTCGCCGACCTGTACGTCCGGTCCCGCCAGCGTACCCGGGCGTGTTCCGCTCCATTTGCTGCCCGGCGTCGTCACGGTACCCGGAGGACCATGCAGCACATAGTCGTGCTGCTTTCCTCCCCTGATACGGAAGAAGTCGACCACATAGCTTTGGGTATCGTCCACGTCCACCATCACCAGGCCCCGCCTGTACTCGCTGGTCTGCGGGTAAGCGGGAGAGGAAGCATCCATCGCCCTCGCAAAATCTCCCGCAGCGAAATCGTGCAGTATCCCGGGGGCATTCCGGGTCTGTCGCTGCGCATCGACCACCACCGTATTGTGGGAAACTGTATTCGTAGACCAGATGTACAGCTCCTTTACATATTCGTTCATCGCATCCGGGTACCCGAGATCCGGCGTCATTTTCTGCCCGTTGGCAAACAAATCGAAATTCAGGAAATCCCAGTGATAGTGCGTACCCTTAAACCCGTAGTTAAATGCCACCGCTGTGGCATCCCTCGTATTGTTGAGGACCCCGAGCCCGTACCCGGCAAACAGGCGGGATGGCTGGACTTCAAGCCGGGCACTGCCCGACGCATTGTCCCCGGCTTCCGTCACCGGCATAAACAGGGATTCGAAAGAAGAAAATGAGTTCGCTCCCGTCTTGCCCATGCTCCGCAGCCAGGCGAGATACCTGGGGTCACGGTATATCTTGTATGCTGTTTTGTATACCTGGTCAGCTTTTCCTATGATGCCGCCCAGCACGGAGCCCGAATCTCCGATGTCCGGGGTAAACTTCCCGATCACCACCTGGTTGAGCGGCCCGTCCATGACCGCCTTGAGCCGCGGCTCCTCAAAAAGATCGGTCCCTCCTCTCCTGAGCAGGTCGCCCATCAGGGTCAGGCAGTCGACAGTAAGCATGTTGTAGCTCGGGGATTCCAACGGCAGGCCATCGCGGAAAATCATATTGTAAAGCGCATACCGCACGCCTGCCTGCACACGTGACGCTCCCTCTTCCTCCACGATCATGGCGTGATACTTCCGGGTATCCATATGCTGCCGCGCGAGCAATACGTACAGCAGCGCGGTCTGGTGCATCCCATAATTGCCCTGGATTTTCTGCTGAAGATAACCATCCAGCCCATCCTCCAGCAGGTTGGCTTCAATAAACGAGCGGACACCCTTTCCATCCCTGCCGCAGGAGGCCAGCAGCTCCCTGTCCCCGTCGATGCTGTCCCATATGTTGTCATAGGCAATGGCCAGGCTTTGGATTATTCCTGTTTCCCAGATCAAATTGACGATTTTCCCGTGGTAGCTTCCTCCTGTGGTCCTTACATTGAATCCATACCTCGACTGCACATTGTGATCCATCGAAGGGTATACTTCCGCGACCCTGTAGAGCATTACGGCGGCTTTGTGCGCATAACGCTTGTCTCCCGTCAGCACATACGCCTTTCCCAGGGCTGAAATGGCCGGTACGATATGACTCATCCAAAGCCAGTGATTGGCGTGCGCGACAAACCAGTACCGCTCCCCATCCGGGGCAATCCAGCCCCATCCCTCATCGACATATTTGGTATCCCACCCTTTCTTTTCCTTGTACCCGCTTTTCACATAGGCGGCATAGTCGTTGGAGGGATATTCTTCCGATCCTACCGGGCATTTTACTTTAAACGGGTTTTCCGGGTCGATAATCCAGGGATAGGGACCGCGGCTGAATATCTTGTCGCCGTGCTCGGGACATCCTTTGGCATTCAGATCGAATCCCCGGGGTACCCTTCCGTCGGCCATGAGGTCTCTCAGGCTTTCGTCACTCCACTCCAGCCACTTGTCGGCGGCCTGCGTGACCCTGTCCTTCAGCCGGGCGGCCTCCGGGTAGGCAGCAATATTCTTCCTGGCCAGCTCGATATCCTCGTCCCCGAAGATCATCCTTTTTGTCTTCAGGGGATACTGCGGGGTGCGTTCGGGGACCTTTTTAAATTCGACTATAAACTGATTTTTCTCCAGCTCCTTTGCATACGCCTCACTGACAGCCGCCTGCTGGGCCGCAAGTGAAAACGGCAACATACAGGCGCCTGCACAGGTCAGGATCGCCAGCGGGCCTATTCTCTTTCTGCTTATTATTTTATTTTTCATATTACTTTTTTTTCATGCTACGTAATTTCATGCCGGCAGAAGCGCTAAATGATAGACGGACGGCTGTGCTCCGGAAGCCGGTCCAGGCAGGGCCGGATCACTTCGATGGCATTCTCCGCCAGGATTTTTTTCTTTATACGTACCGGGAGATCCGAGAACACCACCCAACCCATCTGCTGCCGCGGGTCACGCATGGGCAAGTCGGAGCCGTACATGATCCTGTTTTCACCGGCGCCGGCCACCAGGTACTCCACAATCCCGAGATGAACCGGGGTCAAAGTGATTTCCGCATAGATGTTCGGGTATTTTTTCATGGCGGCAATGGCCATATCGGCCATATTGAAGCTTCCGCCCGCATGGGCGATGACCCACCTGACATCCGGGTATTTCGGTGCCAGCGCCAGGACCTCCCTCAGGTCCGAAGCGGAATTATGCAGCAAGGCGTAAAATTTATGACGGTTGCCAAACTCCCACCATATGTCGTAAGAAGGATCATGATACTGCTTCCCGTACACAAGGTAAGGCTTCATCCCTATAAACCTCGGGTCTTCGTATACCTTGGGGATCATCTCCCTGAGCTGGGCCTGGGTGTAATGCGTCGTATCAAATGTAGCAAGCCCCCAGAACCCTTTCGGCGCCACATCCAGCGCGCGGCTGGTCGTCACATTCCCGCTGGCCGAATCCCCGCTCACCACACCGTTCCAGCTCATGATGCCGCCGCCTTTGTAGCCGATCCTGGTCACCAGCTCAAAAACACCTTCCGGTCCGCCATGGTGCATCCGGTAATGCGCACCGGCTCCTTCCAGCCCTTTATCCAGCATATGCATATGCATATCGATGACCGGGACCGGTAAGGGCTGTCCCAGGCGGGCCGCCCTCATGATAATATCCTCGTCCGGGTTGACATACGTGGAAGCAGGCTTCTGGCCTTTCAGCAGCCGGGTAAGGTTACCCCCTGCAATTTTCTGCTTCGCTTCCAGCGGGATGCCGGCATAGCTCACATAAGACCGGTGTGCGCCCGCCGACATGGCCGGGGCCATGGATCCGTAAAGCAGGCGGTCCGTAAAACCCTTTTCATGGAGGTATTCCAGCCCTTCGTTGATCTGGAAATTGTCAAAACCGATGTGCAGGTTTTTATGGGTATGAAGCAGGGGCAGCAGGTAGCGCTGCTCACTCCAGGTGGCATTGACCAGGAATACAGGCAGCTCCGGGAACATCTTCAGGAACATGTTCAGGTCCGACCATCCGCCGATCTCCCCGACGGTCACCATAGTGAGCACCTTGTTCCTGCTGAGCCAGGTAAGCAGTTCTTTGCTGGTATCGGCTCTCCAGTCCCATGCATTCAGTTTGGGATGGATACTTACCGCCCGCACATTCTGCTGCTTCATGAGCTCGCCCAGCCTGGCAGGGTTGGGAAACTCGTCCGTCTGATGCGGCATTACATTCCACATCGCGAACAGGTTCGGATATTTTTTTAGTCTTTCGCTCAGGTTAAGGTTGGCATACATCGGATCGTACAGGCCCGACATGGTAGAAGCGACCAGCGCCCCCGAGATCGAGCACTGTTTCATTTCCTTCAGCAGGTGGTCCAGCGACCACCTTTCCTCGGGGTGTTTTCCCCGGCGGGGGTCTATCCTGGTAAACGCGTCAAAAAACATCAGGTTATCCTTTTCCTGCTCATCCAGGTGCCGGACAAATGCTTTCAGACCGGACGGCGCCAATACGGCCCCCAGCCCCAGCAGGGAATTCTTTTTGATAAAGTCCCGCCTTGAATATTCAAATTCTGTCATTTGTTTAAACTTATATTTGTATGGTTAAAATCGGGTAAGCTTACTGCATCCGCCATACCGGCCGGATGGCAGCTATTATAATAAGCCCGATAAAGCATTTTGTATACTGCCTCCCGAACCATCAGTGAGGCACCGGGTTTCATTTTCCGGCAAAGTACCTTCCCCGGCTGCGCGGCGCTCCTGCCCGGCAGACTTATTTCACTACTCCCTGGCCTTCCCCGTAAAGATTGTCATATGCGCTCGTCTTTTCCTCCGCCCTGACCGCCGTTTCTGCCGAATTGTGCTTCAGGATCCGGTTTTTGTACACCACGCATTTGTCCTCGGGAACACCCCGGATCACGACAACCCGGTAGGGCACCGAGAAGGTATTGTTATAAATTTCAATGGTCTTGCCCGCGATATCGGTGCCGTCCTTGCGGTCACGCCCGCCGTGCATATCGAAGCAGTGGCTCAGGGACACCCCCAGCTCTATATTGTGGCGGGCTATATAGCCGGACCCGGAAATACCGGTACCTGCTATGGAATGCCGGTTGTAGTCAAAAAGATTGTATTCAATCAGCGGATCGGACTTATCAATGCAGACCCCGTACCCCAGGCCGTTGTACTGGCAGTGGTGGATGTAGTTGTGATGGATATGGTGGCCGCTGCCCTCATGCAGGTAGATCGCCGCACTGGAGAAAGCCGAAATCTCACAGTTGTCTACCCTCAGCCGGTCGGATCTCGTCTCGATGGCATTGGATATGGGAAACTTATAATAATACTTGTGCCCTTCGCCGCCCGGCCCGAAAGATTTCCGATGGTGCTCCAGGTATCGTTTGGGATTCGGCCCCTGGATCCGCAGGCCCGTAATGCGTACACCAGGGCCGAGCGCCCGGATCATCACGGGGGTATCCAGCGCATCGCTGGTCAGTATCGCTCCTTTCGATCCTCCCTGTCCCCGGTTGCCGGCGAGGGTAACCCCGGCGGGGATATCGAGAACCAGCTTCTCGATGTAAATATGCGTAGTAAGATCGATCTCGGTTTCGGCCGGGATAAAGATCACCTCTCCCGCCTTAGCCACTTCCAATGCTTTCACCAGTCCGGTCAAATCCTTCACCTGGTGATCGCCCTTCGTGATCATTTCCGTATACCCGGATCCGCCCCCGATTTCTCCCCGATGATCCGGCTTTGCGCCGTATATCACACCATTTACCTCCCTCCACGAACGGTCTTCGTCCGTCGCAGCCTTACGATTGCCCGGGGAAGAAGTCATTTTGAGGAAGGAGCCGGACAATCCCACAGACAGGAAGGCCCGCTGCAAAAAAACGTTTCTTTTCATACGCATTGAACAGGGTTTGATGAGAATCAGCTACCGCTCCGATGATTTCCGCTTCTTGTACACTTTCACGTAATCGACGACAAATTCGTCGGGAAAAGTGATGTTCCGGATCTCCTTTTTCTCCGAGGGCAACTCCATACTGAGTATAATGTACTCTTTTATGTGGGAAATCCCCTTCGTCACCTCATAAAATTTAAGACCGTCGATAAAAAACGTATATTTTTCCGGCGTCCATTCCAGAGCGAAAGTATGAAATCCTTCGCTTACCCCTGCCAGATAGCTTTGCATTCCGCGTGTCGTCTGCTGATTGGGACCGTAGGCCCAATGCACATTGTGCGAAACGATGTCTGTCCCCAGTTTTTTGAAAAATTCGAAAATATCTACTTCCGCCCCGTATACGGCCGGGTCCTCTCCTTTGGAGATCTCTGTCGATTGCAACCAGAAGGCTGCCCAGTTGCCCAGCGTTTTCTGTAGCTGCGCCCGGCATTCGAAGTACCCGTACCTGGTCATAAAAAGATCCTGCGTGCCTACGGCACCTATGAGCAGGCTATCGCCTTTTTTCAGGGAATAGAGCTTGAGAAAGCCGTCTTCCACCCTGACGGCCTCTTCCGAGACAAAGCCCAGCGCACGGGGGCCTATGCCCCTGATTCTCCACTTTTTGGGGTCCAGCTTCGTCCCCTTGAAATCATCCTTCCAATACAGCTTATACCCCAGCTTCCGGGGAGTATAGCGCTCCTGGGACATGGGTCCCTGGGCGGGTCTCTGCGCCAGGCAGGCATTTGCGGTACAAAGGCCGATGATACACAGGCCAATCCATCTGATCATATAGGCAAGGGTTGGGTGAAAAAACGGCCGGGTTTACCCGATGGCCTTCTTCAGTAGATTATGTGTGATGCGCTTGACCCGGTCGTCGGGACCGTGCGGGCGGCTCCAGTGCGACCAGGGAAGCGTATGCCCCGGCGGCATGCTCAGGCCCTGGGCCCAGAAAATAGTAGAGGCATTGAATACAAAGTTCTTTTTGGGACCGGGGTAGATCGTGGCGGTCCATTTCTGGGGTACCTCTCCGCCGACCCAGGCCGTTCCTTCCGCCAGGACTTCCAGACCGGGAATAGGAGCAGGATCTCCATGGTATTCCCAGCCAATCAAACCGGGGATACGGTCACCTTTTTTTACCCCCGTACCCTCAAAAATCCAGTGGTTGGGGCGGACAATGATCCAGTCTCCCCCTCCGTTTACCGGCTCCACATTCCTGGCCCCCATCAGGAAGCCCTCATCAGGGCCTCTTTCCGGGAAAGGCCCGTGGTCCCTTTCCCTTTCGACCGCGTGCTTGTGATCTCCTCCGTAGGGCCCTCCCCTGAAAATGGTCCGGTTGGGCTGCCCTTTGCCGCTGGGGGTGAACGGGGTCACCCAACATACCGAGTTGCCCGAAAAAAACATCAGCGTCACTCCTTCGTCACGCATCTTTTCTACGCTGCGGTACTGCCGGATGTCCCAGTATTCATCATGCCCCACGCTCAGGAAAGTCTTACACTTCAGCCCGCGGTCGGGCGTCAGCATGTCACTGTTGGAACAATAGGTAACGTCATACCCATGCTCTTCCAGAAAATAGGAAAAAGGCTGCTCAAAGGATATAAACTCTCCCGATCCCATGGAAAGCGGGTCGTTCACGATCTCATCGTGCTGCGCCTGCCTTCCATAGGGACGGTCGAAGCTGACATTGGCCCAGGGGCCCTGTATTCCCGTCGGATGGGTATAAATGGAATAATTGTCCGGCCAGCGGTTGTAGGCCTGCCAGGTATTGTCCGAACACTGGAACAGGATATCGGCGGGACGCTCATCGCGGACGATGAAGATGATGTAGCTCTGCCAGTAAGGCTTTCCCGGATCATCCGGCAGCGTGGTAAGCCTCCCCAGATACACGCCGCTTACCCAGTCTTTCGGAATGGTGAGACCGGTGGTGGCCGTCCAGGTACATTCGTGGATGTTCTTCACACCCGGCTTGGGCACAGGCTGCTCGATACCGGTAAAAGGCCCCATTCTGGTCATCAGCCGGGCTCCGCACCCGCCGTAATAGCCCGTACGGAATATTTCTATCTCGAACCTGGAGACCGGGCTGGTAGAAATCATGAAATCAATCCGCTCGCCCGCCTTCACACTCTGCCTGGAGCAGTATCCTTCGATCCACGGGGACCTGAAACCCTTGCTGTCGGCCCGTACACGGGTAAGCTGCCAGTCTGTGGTACCTTTCTTTTTGTTCTCCTCCACGATGACACCGCTTTTCGGCAGGGCCTCCAGGTTAAAAGAGGCCAGGGGCGACAATGCGCCGGTGATACCGGCTTTTGTTATGTGTTTTAACGCCTTTCGTCTTGACTGCTGCTTCATATAGTCTGAAGGGTTATGATAAAAAGTTCAAGAGTTCGATGAGTTTAAGAGTTCAATGAGTTCGAGAGTTTAAGAGTTTAAATCAGTTCTATCAGTTTAAAGAGTTCAACTCCAGAACTAAACTAACTATAGAACTAAACTAACTCCGGAACTAATTAACTACAGAACCATTGCCCCGCTGCCCCGCGCGCCGCCGCTCCTGCTTATTTCTTCGTTTTGTCCTCCAGCATCCTGTCCAGCCGGTAGGGAAGCGCCCGCATGTATGCGATCAGGTCCGACATCTCCTCTATCGTCAGGATCTCGTCCAGGCCCGGGGGCATCATCGACATGTTCTGGGGCTCGATGGAAACGATTTCCGACCGGGGAATACGTATCCCGGGGGCCGGTCCTACGGCGATCACAATCGCTTCGGGGAGCTGCTCCTTGATGATCCCCGTGTAAGCCGACGTCCTGGTCACTACTTTGAAGGTTTCGTGCTCACGGGCAAAGCTCACGCTGGGGTAGACAATCGCCTCCAGCATGTCATGACGGGACCGGATATCGCCGATATTGGTAAGGTCCGGGCCGAAAGTGCCTCCTTCGCCGCCCACGGCATGACACAGGTAACAGGATGCTTTGCCGTAGAAAAGCTTGCGGCCCTCTCCCACATCACCGGCCACCAGCTGCTTTTCAAGCTTTTCGAGCTTTTCCAATCGTTCTGCGTGGCGTGCATGCAGCGTTTTCATCAGGGGTTCGGATGCCTCTTTAACCGATGCGGGGAAAGGCTTGAACAGGCGCTGAAGATCCTCCTCCGATACATTGTCCAGCCTGTCGTCAGATGCGCTCAGGCTCCTGATCAACGCATCGCCCACGGCCTTATCGGTACTCCCCTCGATACAGTTGAGCAGCCAGGGCAGCATGAACGGATCGGCCTTGTCTATTACTTCCCGGGCAATAAACAGGACTTTGGCGTTGTCCAGCTTCGCCTGGTCGAGCAGCTGCACCACCAGCTGCTTCGTCGGGGAATCATAGTCCTTTCCTAAAAACCCGATCAGCATGTTGAATTCCTTTTCGGATATCTCCGGCTGCGTCAGGATCTTGGCCCGCATCGCCTTCAACCTGAAGTCGACCGGCACTTCCGTATTGAAAGCCATCCGCTCCACCTCGCCCGACAGCGCGGTAATCCTGCGCGAGGCGATGACGTTCAGCACTTCCTGCTGTACTTTCGAATCTTCCTTCGGCTGCAGCAGCACACCCAGGGACTTCACCCACGCGGCGGGCAGCCTGTTGAGCGACGCCCGGTTGATCACATCGATCAGCAGCAGCTTACCGTCCGAGGGGGTATTCTTATCCGCCAGCTGGCCGGCCATGAAGTTCTGCAGGCGCTGGTCCCGGCTGAAGGTCAGCATCAGCTCACTGATCATGCCGGATTCGTCACCCGCCCATTTGTTCTGCCTGGTGCGCTCCTCGATAAAATCCACGACCACATCGCTCCAGTCCGGGTGGTGGGAAGCGATCCAGATTCCCACGCGCCGCAGCTCGGCATCCTTGCTCCCCAGGAACGGGACGAGCGACTCTTTCTTCAACGGCCGGCCGTCCATCTGGTCCAGCGCAATAATTGCGGCCTTTTTCACCGCGGCGACCGGGTTGTTCAGGGCCTGCTGCAAGGGCGCTGTCTGGCCCAATATGATCAGGGAATGAATGATGGCATGCTCTACAAAACGGTCGTCCGGGTTGGAGGCCGCGCTCAGCAGCGCGGCAACGGCGCGCTTGTCATCTATCTGTCCCAGGGCAGTTGCAGCCTGGCGACGCACCTGGGCCTGGTCTTTCTTCACGATTTCCATCAGGCGGGCCACCGCCTTTTTGTCTTTGGCCAGCCCGGCAGCGCGCGCCGCCGCCGTACGGACCAGCGGGCTTTTGTCATTCAGCGCCTGCCGGCGGGCTTCAGCCGCCAGGGGTGTGCCGGCCCGGTAAAGAATGAAAGTGACCGCCGCCCGCAATTCGGGGTCGGCAGACTGCAAAAGGATCTTTTTCAGGGCGGGAACCGCAGCATCTCCCAGTGCAATCAGCCGGTCTGTCGCCCGGTTTACCACCGCGCTCCTCGGGTCCTGCAGGTAGCCTGCCGCCACGGCGGCCGAAGCGGATGCTATGTTGAGCTTCGCTCCCCAAGGGTCATTCACCACGGGCGTTCCCTTCTTCCGGATGCGGAAGATGCCGCCTTTTACTTCCGGCATGGCCACCCGTGACAGCGGACAGCCCTCGATAAACCATCCGCCGGTGATCACCACGATCATGTCACCTGCGGCATCCTGCAGCACGTCCGTCGGGTGCGAGTCTTTGGCTTCCGAAGTCATGAAAGGCTCGTCCGTAGTCTCGTAGGTAGCGCCGTCAGGCTTCAGCACGTGCCGGATGATCCGCCCCGTATTGAACTGTGCGCTGAAAAGATTTCCTTTGAAATCTTTCCCCCAGTTGGTCCCCCTGAAACGCATCAATCCCGACGGCGCCACACGGGGCAGCTTGTCCATGACCGGCATCAGGTCGCCGGTCAGCTTCAGCTGATCTTCATCAATCACCGGATTATATTTGGGATATACCCCTCCTTCCACCCAGTGCATCAATGCGTCCCTGAAGCCATCTTTCGGATCCGTAAAATAGGTCATGTTGCCGATCGTTTCGCCGGACGGCATGAAGGTAAGCTCCACAGCGTTGTCAAACCCGCCGCCGGCAATCCATTCCAGGCCGCTTCCATCCGGGCGGCAGCGCCAGATCCGGGCGCCCTTTCCTTTCAGTATCTCCCCTTCCTTGTTTTTGATCTCGAACCCACGGCGGGCATCGGTCAGGTACAGCCAGCCGTCGGGCCCCATAAACGGGCCGCTGAGGCTGGCCCCGTTGTGGCTGAGCACCCACCCGGTATGAATCACCTCGCGGTGTTCGGCCACCCCATCGCCGTCCTTGTCCTCCAGCCTGATCAGGTTGGGCGAAGCCGTTATAAAGAGGCTCCCCTTGTGGTAGACGGCCCCCATCGGGAACGGGAGCTTGTCTGCGAAAACCTTGCTCTTATCAAAAATGCCGTCGCCGTTCACGTCCTCCATGATCCGGATCTGGTAAGTAGGGTTTTTCAGCATTCCTTCGGTCCCCATCGTATTGACCCCGGTAGATTCCACGACATACATCCTTCCCTTGTCGTCGTAAGACGCAAACATCGGATAGGCATGAAGATCCGGCGATGCGATGCGTTCGATGACATAACCTTCCGGGACTTTCAGTCCCTCAACCGGAGCGGGGAGTGTTCCCTGGCTGCTGATAAAGAATAAACCGGTTCCGGCCATCACGGTCGATACCATTAACCTCTTGGCAAAATTTTTCATACCAGGTAATGAAACCTCAGATCTTCGAGAATTTTTTGTATACATAAATTTAACATCAACAGGCCTATTTATGCCCTTTTCCCCGTTACAAGGCAATATAATCCGGGGAAACCAGGTCTGAAACAGCCCATCTTTTACGATTAACTATACCATTCAAAATACCGCAACCCGTCATAACTACTTGCGGCATTAGAATTATTTGTTTACAAAAATAGGCCATAAATGTCAAAATTCCGGCACGTGCAGATCCCGGAAATTATATTTTTCCGCTTAATAATAGACTGAATTACAGCAAACAGCTTGTCTCCGGCCCTGGATTAGACCCGAAACCGGGGCAAAGTTTAATCTGCCTGCAAAGCATTTTTGTATTCAAAACGGGCCACGCGGCGTTGTCAACTGCCCGCTAGACAGCGCGCCTGTAGATAACCCGTTGAGGGCCAGCGGCTATCCCTGCCACAGGCGGCGCGACCATGACAGAGACAAAAAGAAGGGAGATTCCCGGTGATATTCCCCGACTCTGGGGGCCTTCAAGGTCATTAATAAACCATCCCGCAAAACACATCGCTTAAAACCAAATATCATTCTTCAAATACGAGGCAGCTCCCCTGTAAGCAGTATTTTATAAAATACAATTTCTTATTTTTACAAATACCTATTCGATTTTATACGTTTTTCAAAATATTATTTGGAAATGCATTTCGTTGAAGCCGGCCGCAGCTGTCCTGCGTCCGGAGTAAAAAAGTCGGGCCGCGAATTCATGGGAATTCGCGGCCCACAAAGCACTCGCATTCAAAAACCGGCCTACTTCCAGTTCGGATTCTGCTCCAGGTTCTTATTGATGGCCAGCTCCATCAGCGGCAACGGCCACAGGTAGTCCTTCTGCGGATCGAAGAAGCGGAATTCTTTCTTCTGCACCACTACAAAACCATTTTCTACCGGCGGGTTCACGTTTCCGAAATAACCCGGGAAGAAATAGGTTCCGCGCACGTCCTGCGTCAGCACCTGCTCCGCGATCTTCCACCTGATGATATCCCAATACCGGAGCCCTTCCATAGAAAACTCCACCCTGCGCTCACGACGGATTTCCTCCTTCATATCCAGGCTGTTGGCCGTTACAAATGCGTTGGTCAGCGCGGGTATACCTGCCCGGGTCCTTACGAGGTTAAGCGAGTAGTCCAGGTCCTCGTCCGAAATACTTCCGTCAAGTTCGTATTTTGCTTCGGCGTACGTGACCAGCACCTCCGCATAGCGAATCACCGGGAGATCGAGGAAAGAAGTATTGCTCTGCGCAAAGTCCGATTGTACCACGAACTTACGGTAGCAAAAGCCGGTGGTATGATAAATAAGCTGCGGATAAGTGAAGGGAGCGGTCGCGCTATACGGATCGCCTTCCTTCATAATGGTCATCGAAAGCCTCGGATCACGGTCTTTGAAATAATCCATAAACCCGGCCGGCTCCTTGTACAGGGGTGATTTGGTAATGGGCAATCCATCCTTCATCAGGTAGGCA
>JBEBSO010000011.1:0-19644 GCA_040394275.1 Telluribacter sp. | reverse complement strand
ACTGTATATCCGAAGAATATACATTGATAATAATATAATATTCTGTTTGTTGCCTGTTTATGTATTGTTTATGGAGTGTTTTTGGCTATTTTGAAAAATTATATTCTGTTTCAGGTGGGGCGGGTCTGGCCAAGCCGCACCTGCTTCCCTCAGGGGATGGAGGAGAGGGGAAGTTTTCAATAGAAAAAGGTTTTGACCGGAAAGTCCCGCTTACTCCGGAGCTTTAATCCTGTTTGGCTTAGACCACAATACCCGCGCGACCCATACCGAGCCGTCCGCACCGCGCGGGTGCGGTTTTTCCCCGATCATAAACTCGGCGTCGGTGACCCAGGATTCCTCCGGGGTAATGTAGGAGGCGCCGAAATTGCCGAGCATGACGCCCCGTTCGGGGATCAGCACCTGCTCGGTGTTTCGCAGGACGCAGAGCCTGGCCGGGTCTACCTGCGCCAGGAAGATGGGTGCCCGGTTGCGGGGGATATGGTCGTTGTTTGCTCCCCGCCTGGTATAGGAAAGAAACAGGCCATCCCGGTGCACCAGCCAGTGCGCCTGGGTATTGTAGCTGCCCAGGTCCCGGCCGTCGTCAAAGGTCCAGGGTTGAGGCGGCGACCAGTTCATCGCATCCCTGCTCGTCGATACGTAGGCTTTGGTGTCGTTGCGCAGCGTGAGGTAGTAGCGGTCGTTGTAGAAAGCCAGGGAGGGCTCTACGAACCCGCGCCCTCCCTGGTTGATCAGCTCGTCACCGTGACGCAGGAAGGACAGGTTTTCCCCGTCAAACCTGCATTGGAGCACGGTCACGGTATTGTCTTTTTCATCTTTCCCGCTGAAGTATACCGGCAGCAGGATGGTCCCGTCTGCTTTGGTAAGCCATTGCACGCACCCCGGGTTCAGCATATAGACCTTCGCATGGTCGTAAGGAAGCGGGGGAAGCATTTTCCAGGGGGTCCATTTTGCCGTGCCGGGATCAAATGTGCTGTAGGCACAATCGTGGGATAGGGGAACGTCGGAAAGCTGTTTCCCGGTTTTCCCGTACCTGACCTTAATCCCGATGGCGAGGAGCTTGCCCGTTTGGGCATGCCATCCGGGGGTTACATCCGCCACGGCAATGTCGGAGCCGTCCGCATCGGTGTACATTTTTAATTCGGGGATTTCATGAGGTCCTGACCAGGATTTGCCGAGATCGTCGGTGCGCATGTAATACAGGCCCGAATAGTAGTCGCTGACGCCAAGATGCTTCTGGATGGTCATGATGACGGCCGGCCTGCCGTTCCGGCCTTTGCCCGGGATGGCGGCTGCGCGGGGATGAAACCAGCAGTCGTGCCTGTCAAGCTGTTGGAGGGCTACCTCCGCCCGGACTTTGAAGCTGAGCGCTTTGTCGGGGCCGGAGGCAAGCCTTCCCAGTTCGGGGAGTCCTGCAAAAGAGGCCATTACTGATTTCAGGAAAAAACGGCGGCGTACAATATCTTTTTTCACAAGCTATCAAAAAGGTTATATTGTAGGACAATAGGACAATATCTCAAATCTACAAAAATCTTTCTTTACTTGTATCCGGGTGTCTGAAGGAGCGCGCGGTTGTTGGTGAGGGAGGTGCGGTCGACGGGCCAGAGCAGGAGGTAATCTTCCTTGGCCGTGGTGTACTTGAACACGTAGTTCTTCCCGAACCGCCTGAGGTCATACCATCTTTTTCCTTCCCCGATAAACTCGAAGAAGCGTTCCTGGAGCAGTGCCTCATCTACACTTTTATCGATAGCCTGCCTGGGAAAGGCATGTATCTCCGGATCGTAATTGGCGCCCAGGGCTCTTTTCCTCACCAGGTTGATTTCGGCAGCCGGGTCTTCGCCGTTGAGGCTTTTGGCTTCCGCGAGCAGCAGCAGGAGGTCGGCATACCGGTATACCGGGTAGTCGTCGAGCAGGCGCCTGGTACCCGCATCGAGTAGGCCCTGGTATTTGTATATATAGCAGCCGGCAAGCTCATATACCCCGTTGCTGAGTGTAAAGGCTCCTTGTATGCTGGCGGCTTTCCGGGAATCGAGATTTGAGAACTTCCAATAGGTGTCCTTCCGTACGGGGGCCTGGAAACCGCCGGTGCCGCCTACCAGGTCAGCTTTTACGTCGATGAGCCTGGCGCGCAGGGAGTCGTAGTATTTGCCGATGTAGTTGATCTGCGGGAGAAACGGAACCAGGTTGCCTCCCATCAGGTCGTATTCGTCCCGCTCATTGCGGATGGCAAACAGGATTTCGGCGTTGCCTTTCTGGGAGTAAGCGAACACGTTTTTGTAGTTGGCAAGCAGCGCGGCCCCCGGGATTTTTTCCCGGATTTCGGTAAGTGCGTTTTTCGCAGTGACGGCATCTTTGGCCCCTCCGTTCATCTGGCGGGCCGACCAGAGATACACTTCCCCGGTCAGCATTAGTGTCGCGGCCTTGGACCAGAGTCCTTTGTTGAGCTTAAAGGTGTAATCGCTCCCGAATGCACCGGCGGACTTTTCAAGGTCCGACTTTATGGCGGCCATGACTTCCTGGTCGGTCGCAGCCGCTTTCGCGAGGGAGTTGATATCAAACTGGGTGCTCGGATCAAGGTGAAGCACTACCCCTCCCCACGTGCGGAGCAGGTGGAAATAGTAGAAGGCGCGGAGCCCGTAGGCCTGCCCCAGCAGATATCCCCTGCTGGCGTCGGTCAGCAGGTCGGTGACTTCGGTTTTGGCAATAAAAAGGTTGATTTGGTTAATGTTGCCGTAGAAGCCGGAAAAATTGGTGAGGCCCGGGTTGTCGATATTGAGCGTGTTCAGCCACAGGCGCTCGCGGCCGCTCGTGGATTCGCCGCCGAACGATTGCTCGCCGAATTCGTCGGCGCGCATGCCGCCCATCAGGAACATGGAATAAGTGTGGGTCCTCATTCTGGAGTGGATGCCTGACATGAACGACTCGAATTGTTCCGGGGTTTTCCAGTAATTACCGTCTGTGATGCTGCTTACCGGTGCGAGGTCCAGCGACATCTGGCTGCATCCCGGTAAAAGAAGGGCGGTGAGCCCTGTGATGAGGTATAGAAATATCTTTTTCATCTGTTTTAAAAGTTCAAAGCGTTCAAAAAGTTTAACCCGTCAGCCGGTTTGTGCCTATAAAGACACCTGTACGCCGAATATGATGGTTTTGGGAAGCGGATACCTGCCGGCATCCAGGCCGCCCAGTTCGGGGTTGGTCCCCGTATACCGTGTAAAGTAGCTCAGGTTCTGGCCGGTCAGATGGAAGCGAACAGATGTAAGCTTTATTCTGGAAGCCAGCTCATAGGGCAGTTCGTAGCTTAGGGTGGCTTCCCTGAGGGCCAGGTAGTCGCCCTTTTCGTAAAAACGGGAGCTGTTGTTGTGAAGAGCTACCGCACCATCGTTGGAGCGGGTGATGTTTTTCTTGCCTACCTGGTCTGCATAGTATACGCGGGGCAGGTCGGAGGTCGGGTTTTCCGGCGACCACATGTCGTACACCTCGGTGCTTATGTTGAGCGTACCCTGCATTTGCCCGAGGGTCCGCGCCAGGAGGTCGTTGTAGATCGTATGACCCAGTCCGTAATCGAATCGCGTATAGAGGGCAATTTTTTTGTAGGACAGCGTAGACGACATGCCGCCGGTGTACCTGGGGTTCAGGTTGCCTACCTTTACCCGGTCGAGTGAATTGATCACGCCGTCATTGTTGAGGTCAGCCCAGAGGGCATCTCCCGGTTCGATCGGGAATTTGCCGGTTTTGTTGGTCAGTGCGGCATACGCTGCGGGTCCATAGAGCTCGGCGATCGCGTCGTAGACGTTGGCTGCGGATTTCTCCACGTCCTCCCAGTCTTTCAGTATCCGTATCTGTTTGTAGCCGAACAGGTCTCCCAGCTGATTTCCTTCCTGGTGTCCTCCTACCCATACATTTTTACCGGCGACGGGATCATACACTTCAAAGCCGCCCACCCGGTTTCGCTCGTTGCCGTTGTAGGGAAGCTTGAGGATCCGGTTCTTCACAAAGGCCGTGTTGAAGCCGACGCTCCAGTTCAGGCCGTTGGGCCGGCTGATAATCCGGGCGTTGAGGTCGGCCTCAAATCCTTTGTTGAGCAGGCTGCCGAGGTTGGACCTCACAGATCCGAAACCGGTATAGCCCGGCAGCGAGATGTCTGTCAGCAGGTCGCTGGTGGTCCTGCTGAAGTAATCGAACAATAGCGTGACCCGGTTGTTCAGCAAAGAAATATCAGCTCCTATGTCGAGTGAGGCGCTCTTTTCCCAGCGGAGGCTTGTGTTGAGAATGGAAGTGTTGAGGAAGCCGGCCTGGCCGCCGTAGGGAGTCTGGGTGCCGTATCCTCCCTGGACCTCGTAGTTGCCGAGCCCGTTTACGTTCCCGTTGACGCCATAGCTGATCCGGGGCTTAACGGCGGAGACGTATTTTTTCAGGTCCGAATTGACGAAAAAGTCTTCTTCATGCAGGTTCCAGCCCACCGATACGCCGGGGAAAAATCCCCAGTTGTTTCCTTTGGCAAGTCGGGATATCCCGTCATAGCGGAAGACGGCAGACAGCAGGTACCTGCGGTTGAAATCATAGTTGAGGCGTCCGAAGGCCGACTGTATCCGGTACTGGCTTTCACTGGAGCTGATGCTGTTCCTTTCGGTAGCGGCATTCAGGGTATAAATGAAGTCGGTGGCTGCTTTGGCGCCGGTGGCCGAAAGACTGAAGCTGGATTCGTCAAAATACTCTCCTCCCACCAGCAGCTGCGCGGTATGTTTACCGATGTTTTTGCGGTAGTTGAGCGTTAAGGTGTGCTGCTGCAATAGAGAAGTGCCGTAAGAAGCCGTTGCCTGGCGCGTCACATCCGGTACCGGGCTGGTCTGGTACTGAAGCGCTTTATTGAACGCCTGGTTGACCGCATCGTTCAGGTTTAAGTTGGCCTGGACGTTCAGCGTCAGGTCTTTGATGATTTCCCATTCGGCATTTATGTTGAAAGTGCTTCTCCTGACCTCGTTTTTCTTGAAATTCCGCTCCTGGTAGTATAGCGGGTTGCCGTTCAGCGCGGTGTTGTTGGAGTTGGGGCGTCCCTGGTCGTCAAAGGGTTTAAAGGTGGGCCACAAGCTCTGTATCCGGTAAAACAGGGCCGCCTGATCGATAAAAAGAGGGGGGCGGCTGGATTGGGAGAAAAGGACCCCTCCTCCGACTTCCAGGTTTTTTTTGACTTTATACGTTCCGTTCAATGTGCCGGAAAACCTTTTGTAGCTGGTGCCGATCACCAGGCCGTCTTCGGAATAGTAGCCGAGGCTGGTAGAGAACCGGCCTCTTTCATTTCCGCCCGAAAAACGCAGGTTGTGATCGTGGGTGCGCGCAGGATCGTTGAAGGTCGCATCCTGAATCTGGGTCCCGTAATCCCTGAATACCAGGGTGTCGCTTTCGGTATAAGGGTCGATCATCCATTGCCATCCCTGGGACAGCAGCCCGGCAAACTCGGAGCGGTTCGAATTGTTCAGGGCGATCACCGAATAGATGTTGGGGAGGTTCACCCCGAACCCGGTCTGGTTGAGAGGCGACACCGGGTTGATCAGGCCCTGTGCCCTGGAAGCGTTTGTGTTTTTTACACCCAGTCTTGTGTAGTACAGGTAGTCCCGGGCGTTGAGATAATCGTAGGTTTTTCTCAGCTTGTTAAAGCCGGTTTTGAAGCTGTAGCTGATCTCCGAAGCACCGGCTTTGCCTTTTTTGGTGGTGATCAGGATCACGCCGTTGTTGGCGCGGGCGCCGTATATGGCAGTAGAGGCGGCGTCTTTTAATACTTCGATGGATTCTACGTCGGCGTAATTCAGGTCATTGATTGCACGTACCACCCCGTCGACAATCGTCAACGGCCAGCCTTCACTGTCGATGGAAACGCCGCCTCTCAGCAGGACACCCGGCGTGGCGCCGGGCTGCCCGCTGTCGTTGATCACCCGCAGTCCCGGGATGGTTCCCTGTAGGGCGGTGGCCAGGCTTCCTCTTGCCGAGTTTTCCAGGACTTTGCTATCCAGCTTCGAGATCGAATTGGTTATGTCGGACCGGAGCTGTTTACCGTATCCCACTACTACGATCTCTTCCAGGTTGGCAACGGCAGGTTCGAGCCGGACGGTCAGGTTGCGGCTGCCGGTTACCGTTATTTCTCTCGTTTTGTACCCGACGAAGCTGAACACGAGGGTGGCGGAGGAGGGGTTATCGGGCAGGTTCAGCGTATAGCTGCCGGAGGCATTTGTAATGGTACCGGTCTGGCTGCCTTTCAGGAGTATGCTCACTCCGGGCAGCGGCTGCTCTTTTTCATCGAGCACCCTGCCCGTGATGATGGTTTCGGGTGGGGCCGAAAGGCTGTTGAGGACATCAGGCAGGATAACGGCCCTGGGCTGCTCCTTCTTTTTGATGGCCACGGTATTGCCGATGATCTTGTAAGTAAGCGGGAGATCCCTGAAAAGCAGGTCTATGGCTTCCAGCGAGGAGGTGTTTCGGAGCCGGAAGCTGATTTTGATGTTGGAAAGGTCCTGGCTGTTGTAAAAGAAAACGTAGCCGGTCTGCCGTTCGATCTGGCCGAGGATTTTTTCTACGGACACCTGTTTCTCGTTGATGGTTACCCCCTGGCCATAGCCTGTGGCTCCTGCCTGGAGAAGCGCGGCAATCATGAGGACGGTGATGAGCTGGAGCCGCATGATGATCTTGAATAAAATGCCTGGCGACAGGCATGCGCCGGGCGTGTGATAACTACAAGTATAATTTTTCATTATCTTTGTAAGGTTTGGATTGAAAAGGAATGTGAAACGTTGCTTTTTCATGTCGCCCCTCGGGTGACACGAGTCATCGGTCCAGGCGTTCCCGCAGAAGTGGTCGCAACACTTCTGCGGTTTTTATTTGCCCGATAGCGTGGTAGATCTAATCACTGTGTTTTAGCATGAAATCAAGGGTTTAGAGGTTAATTGAAATAAGATCGTGCAGGTCAGGGGGTAACGATGATCCTGTTTTGGGGAATGTCGGGAGAAGGGCCTTCGATCCTGAAGCGGACTCCCGTAAACCTTAATATATCCAGCGCCTGCGCTGCAGTTATGTTTTTGTAGATCTTCCCGGAAAACCTGGTAGACGGCGCGTGACCTTCGTACACTATCCGGACGTCGTACCACCGGGCGAGCTGGCGCATAACGGCCGTCAGTTCGGTGTCTTCAAACTGGAACAGCCCGTTCTTCCACGCGATGTCCTGGTTAACATTTACGTTCTCTTCCAGCCGGATGTCTTTGCCCGCAGCCAGGGAGGCGCGCTGCCCGGGCCGCAGGGTCAGGTGCTGTCTGCTGTCGGGGATCGAGCTTACCTTAAGACTTCCCTCTACAAGGGTGGTCCGGACGGCCGGCTCGTCGGCATAGGCATTCAGACCGAATGAAGTACCGAGCACTTCGATCAGCTGCAAATCGTCTGCCTGTACCCGGAAGGGCCGGGAAGGATCCTTCGTCACCTCGCAAAACACCTCCCCGGTGATGTAGATCTTTCGTTCCCCGGCCGGAAACCGTGTAGGAAAACGGATAGAGGAGGAGGCATTCAGCCAGACCAGGCTTCCGTCAGGCAGCTGTACCTTGAACTGTCCGCCGGCCGGGGTGGAGATCGTATTGTATTGGAGCACGCTGCCGGTCCCGAGATCCTTATAGGCGATCTGGCCATCGGCGGTCTTGTTTATATCCACATTGTCCTGGTGGGCGATAAGCCCGTTGGCAGCGCTGTCGAGGACCACCACGGTGCCGTCCGAAAGGGTAAGCAATGCCCGGTTTCCACCCGGATCGATGTCCCGGACCGGTATGGCAACGGGAGATTCCTCCTGCTGCGTCTGGTTCCGGAAAAGATAGTAGGACCCGCCGGCAATAAGTACAAGCAGTACGGCAGCGGCTGCTCCGGGCAGCCAGGCGGCAGACCAGAGCGTCCGGCGGTGGTCCGTACGTGCCAGTATATACTCCTTCATGCGCGTACCCAGCTCATCCGCTTCTGCTTCATCCAGCTCGGAAAGGACATCAGGGCGACGGTCAAAGAAAGCGTAATACGCATCAAGCAGCTTTTTTTCCGCCAGCGTAGCTGTACCTCTGATGTACTTTCTAAGCGCGTTTAGCAATCGGGGCCTGGGATGGGATCTGCTCATGGGGCTGTTTTAACTATGTACCGGGGAGGAAAAAAAGTCCCGTCCGCCGGTTAAAAAAGGCGGAAATTTTTTGAAGCCGGGGTACGGACTTAAGAAAGGAAGCGGATGATGAGGGCGGCGGCAAGCGCTTTGGTAGCGTGCTCCTGGATTACTTTGCTGGCAATGTTCAGCTGATTCTGCACGGTTTTACGGGAAAGATGAAGCCTGTCCGCTATTTCTCCGGAGGAGAGCTGATGAAAATAATGCAGGATGAAGATCTCCCTCCTTTTTTCCGGCAGGGTATCGATCCAGAGCGAAATAAGGTTCCGGATCTCGCTTTCCAGCAGGTAGTCATCGGTGTGCGCGGGCGAGACGAGCATCTCGTCGAATGCGGACAGGAGCCCGGATTGCTGCGGATCCCTGGCAGCGGTTTTGAAAACCTGGAAGCGGACGGCGGTGTGCAGGTAAGCCGGCAGGTTCCTGATATCCGATATCTGCCGTCTTTCCCAGAGATCGATGCAGACATTCTGCACGATGTCTTCGCACACCTCCCGGTCGGGGAGCCGCTTGTAGGCGGCATTATAGAGGCCCCGCCAATACCTGTTGTAGATTTCGGCAAAGGCCTCGTGGTTTCCCTCTTTCAGGAGGGAAATCAGCGTTTCGTCGGGACATTCGCCATAGCAATCCATTTTGACAATAGCAGACTGAACAGTTTAAGCCGATCCTGTTCAAAATTTACTATTTATTATCTCAAAAAAGTATTTTGTATAATTCTTTTTTGAAAAAGACGGTCTGGCGCCGGTCCTACTTCCCGGTCTTCAGGTCGTAGCTGATCAGGCGCGATCCGATGATAAAGTAGATACGCCCGTCGAGATAGTCTCCGCCTACGCTGACGTTGTGGGGTATGCGGGTCACCAGGTCCACCTCGAGGCCTGATTTGACCTTAAGGATGGCTTTGTTGAAAAGAAGGTAAATTTCCCCGTTCGGTCCTGAAATGAAAACCCGGTTGGAATGCCCCCCGACGGCCGATCCTAAATCCTGGGAGAGTTCCTTCTGCTCAACGACCTTCCGGGTTTTGGGATCAAAGATAAAAAGGGTCCTTCTGTTGGCCATGCCGTATACCAGCCCGTCCGGCCGTACGAGCAGGTCGGAGTACTGAGTTACCCCCGGCAGAACCGGCGCACGCCATTTTATTTTTTTAGTGGCGATATCTATGATGTAGAGCTCAGCAAGTGCGGCCTTTCGTTCCCCTCCCGTGCCGGCGGCAACGGTGGTGCCGACCAGCAGCTCGTTGTCGGGAAGCACCGCAAACTTATGTGCCGACTGATCGAGCACAAGCGCAGAGTCATTCAGCACCGTGGTCTGGTTGGTTTCTTTGTTCCAGAAGAGCAGCCCGCCGCCCGTATATCCATAGGCGGGCGTACCGCCCATGATCACCGTTTTCCCGTCGGCAGTGGTCGTGATGCACAAGGGGCGGTAGACATCCGGAGCAGCTTTGGCGACTACCCTGGGATTGGAAGCCGCATTCCCTTTTTGGTCATGAACAAAAGGCTTCGACCGGTCCCATTCTGCAAGCAGCCCTCCGGGATACGTTCCAAAGAAAGCGGAATTGCCTAACGGAACACCTACGTTGAATTGCCCGAGCGCCCATTCATTGATCCATTTGTCCTTCTTAGGATCGTAGTTGAAGAGGCGCATCGGGAAGGCTGTTCCGCCGGCAATGGTGCCGTTGGGCAGCGTAAACACATCCATCACCAGGGCGCCCTCGCTGGCATAGTCGATCGGGTAGGTGTTGCTCTGGCCTTTTGCATTTGTTATTTCGATTTTACGGTTGACCAGGTCCAGGGATTTGAGCCTTCCGCCGTTAGGCAGCTTGTCGTGAAACAGCCCCTGGCTTCCGGCGATATAGCTTACCGGGTCCTGGTTTGCAGGAGCGCTGATGGGTTTCATTTGTCCCTGGTACAGCTCATACCAGGGCTCTGCCGGGTTCCTGGATGCCTGTCCGTACACTTTCCCGTTTTTGTCGCGGTACAGGAACGGCTGGCCTTTTCTCCGCTTGTCTTCGGAGAGCTGCGGCGTTGCTTTCCCTGTTTTGGGATCGAAGATGATGATCTGGCTGGCCGTTTCGCCCAGGCCGAAATAGATCCAGCCTTTGTCGTCGGCGTATATGAACCGGGGGTATTGCGGCCAGTTCTGCAGGTAAGTATGGCCGTAGTCTTTAAATTCCTTCGTATCGGGGTTGTACGATACTAGGCCGCTGTTGGGGTAGGTTACGGCCCAGATCAGGCCGTTGTCGTCCTCCGTCAGGGACATGGCCATCTGTGGCGCCGACTTGCTGTGGAAGGTAAAGGCCTTTTTGACAGGGTCAAATTCAGAAAAGTAGCCGTTATACAGGGTATAGAACTTATTCTTTTTCGAAAGCAGCGAGGCGAAGGGCGTGTCTCCGCCCGGCGGGTACGGGACCGGGAACTCTTCCGATTTGCCGTTGGCGGCATCGATCATCAGCAGCTCATAGCCCCCACGGTGGTCGAACAGCCAAACCAGCACGACATTTTTCCCGTCAGGGCCCGTGGTGGCCACCACACCCCGGTGGTTGCTGATGGGCGTAGCGACTCCGTGGTCTTTGAAGCCTTCAGGAAGCTGATGGGGTTGTGACCAGCCGGCCTGGCACAGGAGGAATAACGCGGCAGCCAGCAGGCTGATAAATTTCGGAGTACGCATCAGTACAGAGATTAGGGTTGGTGATACTTATCGTAAAATGCAGGTTCATCATCCGTTTTTCCGGAACATGTTCCGGTAATGGGAAGAGGGAGCAAAGATCCCGCCGCTTTTTTTATAATAGTCTTCGTTAAGTTCAAATACGCCGTTACGGACTTCCGTCCAGCCGGAGCCGGCATACGGGTGGTATCCGCACATGGTCTTCCAGTTGACATAATTCATGTCCCCGTTCGTTTCGATCATCCCCATATCCAGCCCGGGGAAGGGCTGCAGCCTGGCGGCCAGGTTTTTGTTCCAGTCCACGAGAATGGGGTTGACCGTCTGGTCGGCGCAGAGGCAGGGAACGTTACGTTCGTAAGCCAGCTTCGCGATTTTCATGGAAAGGCTGAGCGACTTGGCGATCCCCTTCAGCACGAGCCCTTGGTAGCCCTGGTCCAAACGCCTGATGGCATCCTGCTCGGTATGCACGCTTTCGTCGGCAGCCATCCGTACCCCGATATCGCCCACGTTCTCATGGTTGCTTTCGGAGAGCGGCTCCTCGACAAACAGGATCTGGGGCAGCGCGCCTATTTTATCTGCGTGGTCGAGCAGGCGGAGCAGGGTTTCCTTCTTTTCGTAGCGTGCGTTGGAATCCAGCGTATAGATCAGCTTTCCATCCGGGGTCTGGCCGGTCCTCTTGTCTTTGAGCGCAGCGTGTACCTGCGAAAGCCGGGCCATATCTTTGGCCAGCATTTCGGACTGGCTGCCGGGCTGCCCGGTTTTTATCTTGATGATGAAATAGCCCTGATCCGCCGCATTCCGGATATCCTCTTCCGGCATATTATACGAGACCTGGAACATGACGGCTACTTTTTTATTGTGGGCGGACAGCGCCTTCTTGTAGGGTTGAGGAATCATCGCGTCGAAATCCTCCAGGTTGTTTTCGGCGGCGTACAAGAGCCATGCCGCGTTGTCGATGCCGATCAGCGCATTGAAAATGAAGTTGATATTGACTTCGGGAAGCCCGGTAAGCGCCGGCGCCTCTTTTTCAAGCTGCGGCAGTATTTTATCCAGCAGGTCTATCGGTGTATGAAAAGGGGTCTTCTTGACGAGCTTCAGCGCCCTTTCCGTCATGGCGTACATCAGGGCATTTCCTCCGGCTTCGGAGTATTGCTCAAAAAGGTGGGCGTCTCCGTACAGTACGCTTTGCGTGGCGAGGCCGATCTGTGAATGCCCAGCGGTATTCAGCTGGACGGCAGTTTGCCACAGTTCGGTAAGGTACCCGCCTTTGAAGCCGAAAGGGCGGCTCAGCGGTTCTCTTTCAAAATTGGAATCTGTACTGATTACCCGGATATCTTTAGGTTTTTGGGTCATGGAGGCAATTCTTTTTTCTTCGACAAAACCTGGCAGGGCGGTAAGGGCAAGGGAATTTTTCAAAAAGCAACGTCTGTCCATATCTCTACTTTAGTACCTCGGCAATGGCGTTCATCAGCACTTCTTCCACTTCAGGCGCTGTATTTGAAGCCCTCTCGCTTGTTTCATATCCCCCTTGCGTATAGGCGATCCCGGTGCCGATATAACCCGGCCCGTAGTCCTCGTAGGCGGCGGTGCACACCTGCCCGTCCGGGCGCAGCTTTTGGGCCGCCAGCTGGTACTCGACAAACAGCTCGCCGGGGACGTTGAGCAGCCATATATTGCCCAGCCGGAGGGAAGAAATATTCACTTTGTGCCCGGCCGCATTGCGCTGGTACCAGGCGAGCTTGACGGCCGCGACGAATTTGGCGTTGGGAGCCGCGCCCGGATCGGCCAGTGTTGATTTCAGTTCTTCCGCTACGATAAATTTGCTGACCGGCAGGCTGACGGGTACGCTCGTCCAGTCGATGTCCTTGCGGGCCAGCGGTCTTTTTTGCGTAACCCGCCAGGCTTCTTCCATTGCCGTCTCTACCCGGGAAGCCAGGACCGGCCGCACCGCGGGGGAGCCGTCGTTGTACTTCCCGGCGGCGATGTTTCCGCTGGCGCCGTTAAAATGGATGTGCGGCACGCCCAGCTTTTTTTCCCGGGTGTCGCGGGCCATACCGATAAATTCGCAGGTGACATCTCCTTTGCCGTAGTAGCTTTGCGGATGGGTGGTATAGTAAGACAGCACGGCAACCGGTTTTTTGCCATTCCAGAAGCTGACCGACTTAAGCCAGGGGTCGATGAGCCCTTCCGGGGCGGCGATCGCTGCCGAATCCCTCGAAGCGCTGAGACGCATCAGGGCTACCTTGCCGTCCGGGCCCAGGATGCGGCGGTTGGAGGCTACTTTTTCTACTTTGGCCTGCCCGAACCCGATGTGGCTGACGGGTTGGGCTTCCCGGCAGGCGATGGCGACGGCTGCCGCTGCCTCATCAATTACTTTCGAGAGGAAAACCGTATCGAACCGGGTGCCCCCGAGCCCATGGGCTGCCATGATTTTTTCCGCTGTAAAGTCACAGCGTACGCCGTCGTGCTGATGGAGCGCGTGGACGGAAACCCGGTCGACCGTTGTGCGGGCGGCCCGGGCAAGCTGTTCCCGCCACCTGTCCTGGCCTTCGTTTCCGATGCCTATCCAGTCGACGGCACAGAGCACGACAGGCTTCTCATCCGAAAGGATGACGACTCCTTTTGCGCTCAGCGGCTCCGTGACCGAACGTGCCGCCGCATAAGCGACGGGGCTGCCTATAGGGGGCGTAGCGTCTGCATGAAAAGTACCTACCCGTATTTTCTGTGCGGATCCGGACAGTGCCGACAAACAGCAGATCACCTGCAGGGTGATGACAGATACCAGCTTCGCCAGCTCAGACTTTTGGGAGGTACGCATGATTTGTTCTTAAATACGGGCAGGCAGGGATGTTACAGATCAGACCTGGTCGGCCCAGTAGGTACAGTGGCCGCCGGGAGCAACAGGGCCGGCAAACAGCAGGCACCCGCCGCATTCCTTTCCTTCTTTGGCCGGCACCCACAGCTTGCAGTTGTCACACTGCTTGTCCGGCAGCGGCGATTCGTCTACGTACCCGAGTGCCTTGCGCTTTTCTACTTCGGCCGGATCCACGCCGGTCATGTCGCTGCATGCAGAAGTTTTTTTGGCCGCAACAGGGGCCGTTTGCGCTTCGGGAGTTTTGGTAGCTACCTGTTTTTTTCCGCAGCTGCTGAGTATTATGCTTCCCCCGGTAATGGCTATACCATAAGAAAGGCATTTTTGCAGGAATTGCCTGCGTTCTTGTTCATGCTTCATAATCCTGAGATTCGCTTAAAGCAAAAAGGAGGCGTTATCGCTTCCTTTTTGCTTTGCTATTAAAAAATGGTTAACAAAATTGCGATTATATACCTAATGCACTTTTTGCATTATTTATTGCCTTCTTCACGTCATCTGCAGCTTTACTTTCCAGTTTTTGAACAGCTTTTACGACCGCTTTGTCGGCCGCTCCTTTGTTGGGAGATCTTCTGGCGCCTTTGGCCAGGCCGTTTAGCGCGGCAATCTGCCATTTTTTATCTCCTGACAAAGCGGAAGAGGAAGCAAGCGTCAGCACTTCGGAAACTTCATTTTTCCCGTTCCGTGCACCTGCAACGTAGGCAAAATCCTCCAGGAACTGGAGCCTGGCAGGAGAAGCTTCCCTGAAGAAGGTGCCTCTTTTTGCCAGGAGCTTCGCCAGCTCAGGTGAGGAGCCGGCTGCCGAGCTGAGCACGGCAGTACGGAAAAATGAGTCATTGCCGTATTTTTCAATTGCTTCGGCAAGCCCGGGCAGCGCTTTTTTCCCGTCGAACTGGCCAAGGCTCAGGGTGGCCTGGAAGGCTATATGCGGATTGGGATCGTTGACGAGCTTTGCGACGTCCGCCACATACTGGGGATATCTTTCGGCCAGAATAACCGCATGCTCACGTACCCGTTCGTCGGGATCGCTTAAAGCGGTTTTGACTTCGCCGGCCTCCAGGGCATTCAGGGCATCCAGCGCATACAGGGAGTGCAGGCGGCCGAGCGCATTTTTAGCTTCCTTGGTATTTTTCTTCAGCACAGGAACTGTTGCTTTGTCGTCCCGTTCCAGGAGGATACGCTGGGCGGTCTGACGCCACCACTGGTTCGGGTGGGAAAACAGCTCGATCAGCTCTTGGGAGCTCTTGGTCGAAAGGTTCGGAATCATGACCGGGCGTTTCGGGCCATTTTTGGGGAAGATACGCCAGATGCGTCCGTGCGAGAGGTTGGTGCTGTAGTCCATCTCGGCAGTCAGGTCGTCCGGGATGGATACCGGGGTTTCGATATGCTGCGCATACATGTCTACTACGTAGAGGTATCCGTCGGGGCCTGTGGCAAAGTTGGCCGGGCGGAACCACGTATCGGTAGAGGCCAGGAACTCCCGGT
Source organism: Telluribacter sp. (assembly GCA_040394275.1). GTDB lineage: Bacteria > Bacteroidota > Bacteroidia > Cytophagales > Spirosomataceae > JBEBSO01. The sequence continues at coordinate 4,462 of JBEBSO010000011.1, read as the reverse complement.
CTTTTTCTTTCTCGTCACGCTGGGCCACGTACAACGGGCTTCCCGGTACGTTTTTGAGCACATCCCGGTGAACAAGGTTCCCCGCAACCTCCCCTGTGAAGACGTTGCCGTAATATCCGTCAGGGAAGCCGTCGCCGCCAAAGAAAGTGCCGCCTGAGGCACCCGTGAAGTGATCCCGTGCATGCTCCTTCGCTCCTGTGCCCAGGGAGTCAAACCTGGCCTGGCGGCGTCTTGTCCGCTCGGCACGCCAGTAGGGTGTTTCCGATTTCTGGAACATGATCAGGTCGTGGTCGGAGATGTTGTAATCCGCACGGTAAGAAGGCATAAAATTGTGACGGCGTATGTAGCGGTAAGGGATGACCACCTGCCGGATATGAATGGTATTGTTGGAGACGAAACGGTGCCCGACGTCGTTTACGGCAAGGCCGAACTGCCCGGTGCCGGATTCGTTTTCATGCAGCCCGCCGCGGTCCAGCCTGAAGCGGAAGTCAGTCCCCGCCATGTTGATCTCCGGTGCGGACGGGTTTATTTTGGAGGTGACTTTTCCGCCCTGGCCGCTGTTGTTGGCGTAGATCCAGTTGTCGACGCCGAGGCGGAGACAGGTAATCTGCGCTTCGGAGTTTTTGGCAAAGAAGCCGGTGTAAAGGACCTCCCGGGTATCGGCTTTAAAGTCGCCGTTGGTGTCTTTCAGGTACAGGATATCGGGAGCGGCGGTAACGATGATTCCGCCTTTCCAGGGGAAAACGCTGGTTGCGCTGGGCAGGTTTTCTGCAAATACATGAACTTCATCTATTTTACCGTCATTGTTGGTATCTCTTAGTAAACGGATACGTCCTTTGAAATTTCCCGGCTGGGCATCGTAGGGGTAGTCGCCCATCTCCACGACATAAATATTACCCAGGCCGTCAAATACCATGTCGACCGGGGCGAGGACATCGGGTTCCGAAACAAACTTTTCTATGCCGAATTCTTCACGGAGTTGGAATGTTTTCACGGACTCCTCCGGTGACAACCCTTTGGGGTAACGTTGAGCATATCCAGTGCCCGACAGAAGGGTAAGGAACAGTACCGAAAGAAGCTGAATTTTAGGATTTTTCATTCTTCTATTTTCTTTTGTTTTTTTAAATGTTACGGCTATGTAGTTATAAAAACTGGTTAAAAGTAAGAATGACTAAACTTAAACACATCATTTTTACCAAATATTTATTTTGAAACTGCAAATTTTGATTTTTTTTAGAACATATGACAGCGCCGCGCCTTATTTTAGGAAAATAAGATGCAAAATTGGTATAGATGGCTCCCCGCTGCTGCCTGTAGGGTGTGCACGGCGTGGTGGGATTACCGGAAAAGGCGAAGGCGACGGCAGGATTTAATAATCGTCGGTAAGGCCGAAAATCCGCCGGTTGGTTTTCCATTTTCCGCGGGTAAAATCGGGGATTTCGACCGGCGAGCTTCCTCTGGCAACCGAGGCCTCGGACAGCGGGCTGAGGACGCTCCAGGTGGCCGCATCATAGACATCGATAACGGGGGCCTTCTTCCGGCGGACGGTTTCGATAAACGCCCTGATGACAAAGAAGTCGATGCCGCCGTGGCCGGCGTTTCTGGCCTGGTTCTCAAACTTTTTCCAGATCCCGTGATCGTGCTTCTTCAGGTAGGCTTCGGCGGGTTCCCAGGTATGGGGTGCAGGGGAGTGTTTTTCCAGGTAAATCGTGCTGCCGTCCTCCATCCAGATCCCTTCGGTGCCCTGGGCCCGGAAGCCCAGCGAATAGGGCCTCGGGGAGGAGGTATCGTGGATCATCATGACGTTTTCGCCGTTCTGGCATTGAATAACGGTAGTGACTACATCTCCGCAGCGGAAATTAACCCGGGTATTGGGGTGGTCTTTCCCTCCTTCCTTCACCATATATTTCTGCAGGCTTCTCGATTTGGTGGCGGTGGAGGTAAGGTAGGCGAAACGGTTGCCGCGGTTGATATCCAGCCAGTGGGCAACGGGGCCGATCCCGTGCGTCGGGTACAGGTCACCATTCCGGTTGACATAGTGCTCGGTGCGCCAGCGGGCTTCTCCCTCCGCCGCTTTTGCCCCGAATTCAGCACCTCCGGGGCTCCGGTCGGTTTTCCCGTCGTTGAAAAGCACCTGCCGCAGGTCATGCTGATAGCCGCAGTGCGTGTAGGTCAGCTCCCCGAAAAGCCCCTGCCGGATCATATTGAGAATGGCCAGCACATCTCTCCGGTAGCATACATTTTCGAGCATCATACAATGGGAGCCGGTCTTCTCGTGGGTATCCACGAGCTCCCAGCACTCCTCTACGGTGAGCGCGGCAGGTACTTCGACACCGGCATACTTGCCGGCTTTCATTGCCGCCACCGCGACAGGCACGTGCAGGTGCCAGGGCGTGGCGATGATCACGGCGTCGAGGTCGTCCCTCCTGACAAGGTTCAGGAAGTCTTCATTCCCTTTGTCGTAGACGGCCGGGGCCTTTTTTCCCTGCCTGGCCAGCATGGACAGCGTTTTGTCCACGGATTGCCGGGAGATATCACAGATGGCGTTGATTTCTGTATCCGGTGTGGCGGCGGCTATGGAGGCGAGCGCATGGCCGCGGCTGCCTACGCCGACAAACCCCAGCCGGACTTTTCCAGCTGGAGCTTCTTTGCTGAGCAGTATTTTGGGGAAAATTCCCGTTGCAGAGCCTGCAAAGGCTGCTTTGTGAATAAAATCGCGTCTGTCCATAGGGCTGGGTCTGAAAGAAGTACAGGATAGGGATAACTGACAGAAAATATAAATCAATACGTGGCCCTTCCACCGGACAGGTCAAAGGTGAAGCCGGTGATGAAGCTGTTTTCCGCGGATATGATGTAGCAGGCCAGGTCGGCAGCTTCTTTAAGGGTTCCGCATCTTTTCATCGGGATTTTGTCGGTCATATATTTTACCTGCTCGTCGGGCATGGCCTCTACAAGCGCGGTCCGGATGACGGCCGGCGCCATGGCGTTGACCGTAATGCCCGTACCGGCGTATTCTTTCCCCTGGACTTTGGTCATCCCGATGACGGCGGCTTTCGAGGAGGAATAGGCCAGCATGCCGGCATTTCCTTCCTTGCCGGCGATGGAAGCGATGTGGAGTATCCGGCCGTACCCGTTTTTGAGCATGACCGGAAGCACCGCCTTGGAAGTAAAAAAGCTGCCCATGTAGTTGATGTCAAAAACCTTTCTCAGGTTTTGGGTGTCTACCTCGTGGCTTTGGATATTGGTCAGCCCGGTGATGCCGGCGCAGTTGACCAGGATATCGATTTTGCCGAACCGTGCGACGATTTCCTCCATGGTCCGGGTGACCAGACTTTCATCGGTGATGTCAATAGGGCAACAGGCCGCACGTTCGCCGTATGGTGAGAAGGCGCCCGATATTGCGTTTTCATTCAGATCGACCAGGGCCGCGGAGGCACCCTGCTCCAGGAGGCTAACGGCAATTGCATGCCCGAGGCCGGAGGCCGCTCCGGTGACGACGGCTACTTTTCCTTCAAAATTACGCATATAGATAAATGTTATCCTGCCAGCACCCGGCGGGTCCAGGCTGTTTCTGTTTTTTGGGCTAAAAATAGCACGAAAAGCTCACCTTTGAAAAAGTATTTACACAACGGCTTCCACCAGCTGGAGAATGCGCTCGTTGAGTTCGTGTATATAGCGGGCAGTCGACGGATCCGGCTTGTAGGCGGCTTTTCTCACTACGTTTTTGCTGAGGACGCCCCTGGCGATCAGCAGCTCTTTTTCTGCGTAATGGAACAGTTCCATGTTCTGGAGCGAGAAGAAGATCTGCGGCATTACCTTTTCGAACAGGTCGAAAGCTTCGGCATGCCGGCCGTTTTTTCTCAGCAGGAATACGCGCTGCAGGATATCGGATACCGCCAGCCCGGGCATCACACCCGTGATCCCGATCGGGATCAGCTCGAGCATGTACAATCCTCCCCAGCCTTCCAGCAGGCCTACGGCGCCCTCGGTAGTGTGGATGATGTCTTCAAACTTGGGCGAGCAGAGGGGCTCTTCCAGCTTGAGATATTTGAAGTTGGGATGCCTGATCCTGAGGTTGTTGATCAGCTTTACGCTGATGGATGCCCCGCCGGGGTTAAAATCCTGGACCAGCACCGGGGTATCCGGGATGGCGGCAAAAAAGGCCGAGAGGTAATCTTCGATCGCGTCTTCAGGTAAGTTGAAGATACGGGGCACCGCCAGGGAAATGACATCGGCGCCTGCCGCTACATTTTGCCTGGCGAGGTCGATGGCGATTTTCAGGGACGGGTGATTGGACTGGGCGACCACCGGGATGCGCCCGTTGGCATGCTGTACCGCCACCTCAACCACGTGCAGCTTTTCCCGGTCCGTGAGTTTGTAAAACTCGCTGGCGTACGCGGGCAGACAAATGGCGGAGACTTCGCTTTTGATAGCAAAGTCTACCAGGCTTCTCAGCGCGTCA
>JBEBSO010000010.1:0-19648 GCA_040394275.1 Telluribacter sp. | reverse complement strand
CGACCAGCTCGGCGACAAGATCGGGTATATCCTGGACGGGGGAAGCAGCGGGGTGGGTATTGAATCGACGATCGTCGGTTTCCCGGGCGGTATTCCCACGATTTACAGGCTGGGCGGGCTGGCATTGGAGGCGATAGAGGCGGTGACGGGCCCCGTGCGCCGGCTGCCGCATTCGTCGTCGGATCCGCAGGCGCCCGGGATGCTGAAGAGTCATTATGCGCCGGCCCGGCCGGTGATCCTGATGACGCCGGAAGAGCGGCGCCGGATCGTGCCCGGGCCCGCGGACGGCTTCCTCGTGTTTTCAGCCCCTGTTCCCGGCGTGGAGGCGGAGCGGCAGCGGGTATTGTCGCCGGCGGGAAGCCCGGAAGAGGCTGCACGGCATCTCTTTACGTTTTTGAGGGAGCTGGACAGCGCGCCTGTCAGCAGGATCTACGCGGAGCTGGTGCCGGAAGAGGGCCTGGGAAGGGCGATCAATGACCGTCTCCGGAGGGCTGCCGCCGAATGAATTTGTCAGTAACCAACCTATATCATAACAAGTATGTCGAGACAGAATATCCTTTCCGGTTCACCATGGGAAGAAAAAATGGGATATTGCCGTGCCGTAAAAACGGGCAACCTTATCGAAGTGTCGGGTACGGTGGCGATCGTGGACGGGGAGGCGGTACGGGCCGACGACGCCTATGCCCAGACCTCCAACATCATCGAACGCATCGGTAAGGTGCTGGAGGAAGCGGGAGCCGGTCTGAAGGATGTGGTGCGCACCCGTATTTTTACGACCGACATCAGCAGGTTTGACGATATCGCACGCGCGCACGGCGCTTATTTCGGAGAGATCAAGCCTGCGACGGGGATATACGAGATCAGCCGGCTTGTATCGCCCGATTACCTGGTCGAAATCGAGTTTACGGCGGTTTTGAGCTGAAGCGACGGGCCGGGCGAAAGCAGGCGCGACAGGGGAGGACCCGGAGAAAGACAGGCCTAGCTTTTTACTGCCACTGCGCCGATCATGGTGATATACTGTTGAATGCCCTGCTCTATCTCGTGCAGGTAGATAAATTCATCCGCCGCGTGAGACCGTTCGGAATGGCCGGGACCCATCTTCAGGGAAGGACAATCCAGCAGCGCCTGGTCGGATGTCGTGGGTGAGCCGTAGGTCCTGCGACCGAGCGCCACGCCTGCCCTGACGATCGGGTGGTCTTCGGGTATGCTGGAAGGCCGCAGCCGGATCGACCGGGGATTGATCTCCGAGCTGATATTTGCCCGGATGATATCGATGACCTCCTCCAGGGTATACTGGTCCGTTACCCGTACATCGATGGTAAAGGTGCAGGCGTCGGGTACTACGTTATGCTGTGTGCCGGCATTGATGATGGTTACCGACATTTTTACGGGCCCCAATGTAGGGGATACCTTAGGGAACTCGTAAGTGCGGATCCATTCGATGTCGTGCAGCGCCTTGTATATGGCATTGATGCCTTCTTCGCGGGCCGCATGCCCCGATTTGCCGTGGGCCTTGCAGTCCAGTACCAGCAGTCCTTTTTCGGCAATGGCCAGGTGCATTTCGGTGGGCTCCCCGACAATCGCAAACGCGATGGGCGGGAGCTCGGGCACGACGATTTCCAGCCCCTCCTTTCCCGATATTTCTTCTTCGGCCGTGACCGCAATCGCGATGTTGTACAGGAGATCCGGCAGCCCGTAAAAATGGCAGAAGGCGGCGATCAGCGAGACGAGGCATCCGCCCGCATCGTTGCTGCCGAGCCCGTAAAGCCGTCCGTCCGTCTTATCCGGCGAAAAAGGATCGCGTGTCCAGGATTGGTTCGGCTTTACCGTATCATGATGGGAATTCAGCAGGAGGGTGGGCTTGTCCGGATCGAAGTATTTATTGAAAGCCCAGAGGTTATTCTTCTTTTTTTGAACAGGTATGCCTTTCTGTCCGAAAAATTCTTCGAGGATCATTGCCGTTTTGTCCTCTTCCCTGCTGAAGGAGGGGGTCGCGATGAGCCGGGTGAGCAATTCGATAACCTGGGAAGTAAGTTGATTCACTTTTGAAAAATATTAAGGTCGGCCATCGCTGGCTTCTCGTTTACACCGGCAAATTAAAGGAGTTTTTTTGATATTAAGCAAAAGGCCCGCATCGCTGCAGGCCTTGTCTTTCCGGGGGACGGATTAATTACATTCCGGCTTTGAATATTTCATCCATTTTCTGGCTGATGGTAAGCAGGCGTTCCCTGCCGCCGCCTTTTACTTCGGCGGAAGCCCACCCCGAATACCCTATTTTGGCCAGCGCCTTGTTTACTTCCGGCCAGTTGCAGTCGCCTTCCAGCAGCTCAACGTTGAAGCCTTTCCAGAGGCCCTCTTCGTTCATTTTCTTGAGGCTGTATTCTTTGATATCCAGCTTCATGATGCGCTTGCCGAGCGCCTCGATCCAGTGTACGGGCCAGCCGTACCGGAGCACGTTGCCCACGTCGAAATACCAGCCAAGCAACGGGTGATTGATTTCATCGACAAAACGCGCGGCCTCTACCGGGCTGATGAGAAAGCTGTTCCAGACATTTTCCAATGCAATTTTTACGCCTGTCTTTTCCGCGGTGGGAAGTATTTTTTGTATGCCTTTTTTCGCCCGGTCGTACGCATCCTTATAGGTTGTTCCTTCGTTGACAACCCCGGGTACCAGCAGCACGGTGGTGCCGCCGTAAGCTTTCGTATCGTTCAGCGCCTTTTTCATCGACTCGATACAGTCTTCTCGTTTTTGGGGATCCGGGTCGGTAAGCGGGGACTTCCAATGCAGCGAATTTACCGTTCCGGGAAGAAGCAGGCCGGTCTGGTCACGGGCTTCCAGCACTTCCTTGAGGGGAAGCGCGTTGGGAGCATCCAGCTCCACACCGTCGAAGCCCACCTCTTTGATCAGCTTAAATTTATCCAGCAGGGAAAGCTTTTCCGTTACCATGCCGATTTTAAGGCTTTTCCTGATCATTGGCGGGGCGACGATCGCCTTTTTTTCCGGTGAGGGAGCAAGCGAGCTCCAGTCTGTGCCCACCATGGCTGCGATCGCAGCGCTGTTTTTTATAAAATCTCTTCTTTGCATATGAACCAGGGGAAGCCGGATGGCTTCAGCGAAAGGTGATGTTTGATAAACACTATAAAAGGGGGAATAAAATAATCCCCCCTTCCCTTATTCCGTAAAAATAAATGAGGCTTAGCTAAACGCGGTGACACCCGGTCTTGCTACCGGCTCCATGGGTACCTTCATATCCCAGCTATAGGTATCGGTGTCAGGTCCGAGCCTTTCCTGAGAGTTCAGGGCTTCTTCCCAGGTGATTTTCTTCCCGGTGTAGGCAGCCATACGGCCCATGATGGCGAGCAGGGTGCTGTGCGACATGTATTCGCCGTCATTGATCGGCTTGCCTTTCCGAATGGCGGCAAACAGCTCGTTGTGCTCGGTCTGGTACATGTCATTGTCCTTGCCGGTGTATTCCCAGTTGCGCTTGCCGATGATCTTGTGCGTTCTTTTCGAGCAATCCACGATCGCCCTTCCCTTGGTCCCGAGGCTTTCTACCGCATAGCTGTTTTCGCAGTTGGCCTGCTGGCGGGAGAAGTGGAAGCCTTTTGCCCCGTTCTCGTATTCGTACGTGATGGCAAAATGGTCGAATATGTGGCCGAACAGCGCGTCCGTACGCACCTGGCGCCCGCCTGTGCCCACAGCGCTGACCGGGAGCTTGCCTCCCATGGCCCACGACATCATGTCGATGCTGTGCACTGCCTGCTCCACGATATGATCGCCCGCGAGCCAGGTGTAGTACATCCAGTTGCGAAGCTGGAACTCGGCGTCCGTCCACCCGTCCTTACGGGGGAATGACCACAGCGTGCCGGTATTGTAGGTGTTATAGATGGTATTGATATCTCCGATGGCTCCGTCCAGGATCTTTCCGAAGGACGCACGTTTGGGCTCATGGTACCTCCAGCAGAAGCCGGACATCAGCGAGATGTTTTTCTGTTTGGCGAGCTTTGCAGCCTCCAGTACTTTGCGGACGCCCGGGGCATCCACGGCTATCGGCTTTTCGCAGAATACGTGTTTGCCTGCCTCGATCGCCGCGGTAAGATGCACAGGGCGAAAATGCGGAGGAGTAGCAAGCAATACAACATCGACACCGGAATCCAGGACTTTACGGTAAGCATCGAAACCGATGAACTGGCGGCTTGGATCAACTTTTGCTTTATCTCCATGTACTTTTTGAAGATTCATTAAGGAGGCTTGCATTTTATCTGGAAATACATCGCCTACAGCATGGAGTACGACATTCGGATCGGCACTTAAGGCTTGCTTTGCAGCTCCGGAGCCTCTTCCCCCACAGCCGATAAGCCCTACTTTCAGCGTCTCGCTGTTGACGCCGCCAAAAGAACGGTTGGGAATAATAATGGAAGGGAAAGTGCTTCCGGCAATCGCAAGGCCGGCCATTTTTAACACATCTCTACGTGAAGTGCTCATAGTATTGATTAAGAATGAAACGATAAGGAACGATTAAACTGTATGCCTGATTTTGTCAACCAGGTCCAGGTTGAACCTGTAAATTTAATTAACTCGGGAATTTAATTCAAGAAAAGCGTATTATTTACCTGATAACTACAATTTTTCCCTTAAAAGTAGTCTTTTTCCCAGTCAAGTCAAATGTGTTAACAATTATTAAGTAATACCCTGTGGGTACGGTTTCGCCTTTGGCATCCTTGCCGTCCCAGGTCACGGTTCCGCTTGTTCCGGCCAGCAGATGCCGGGCCAGGGGCCTGACCAGCCTTCCCAGGTAATCGAAAACGGATACGGAAAGCATATTCCCGGGTTTTTCAAATGAAAAGCCCAGCGACATGACGTCGTCGGTCCCGTCTCCGTCCGGCGTGAAGGCTTCGGGCGTTACCGTAAAAGTGTGCCGGATGTCCGACAGCTGGGAGTTGCGGTAGCCGGGGGTGGCATACCCCGACAGGGAGGAAGCCGAGTGCCATTGCCTGCCGGAAGGATCCGGCGTGCCGGGATTGGTAAGCTCGAGGGATACGCCTTTCGGATGACTGATCAGCTGGTGGTGCAGCTTTTCGGTGTAAATGAGCTCGTCCGCCATGCGCCCGTCCGCCGTTTTGACGACGGATCCGCCGCCCGTATTGGGAAAGGAAGGGAGGGACGCCACCCGGAGGAACTTCCGGGGAGACCCTGTAGGGTAATGCAATTTTACCAGCTCGGGGTTGACGGTCAGCGCAAGGTAATCGCCCGGGGAGATGACGATGTCTTCGGTAGTGATCGTCCGGAATACATCCGGTACGCCGTTGCGGACATTGCCTATCGACCAGTCCCTAAGGCTGACAAAGTCGTTGCCCCGGTTGTGCAGCTCTACGAAATCTACTCCGTTCTGCAGCGGGTTGAAGAGAATTTCACTGATTACGATTCCCTCGGGGGCAGGGTCCGGGGTATAGCCTACCGGTTCTGAAAAATCCGGGACGACATACCCGTCGCAGGTGCGGAGGTTGCGGATGGAAAGCACGGATTTTTCGCCGGGCACAAGCGGGGACTGGGTCTGTATCCTTACTTCCCTGAAGGCGGGCTGCTGCAGGGAGGCGCGTTCTACCCGGTGACCCGGAAGGGAAAACACGGCCTCCCCGAAAGACAGGCTGTCGAGCTCCCGGCTGAACAGCAGGCAGATTTCCCCCGGGAGCGACAACCGCACCTGCTCCACGCAGGCGGGGCCCGGAAGTGCCGCCGGATCGGCCCGGACAGAATTGGGTTGGCCGGGCGTGCCGCCTGCCGGGTTCCCGGACACCTGCCAGTTCAAGATTCCCCGGCAGCGTGCCGCCGGGTCCGCCATTTCGAGCGCGTAGCCGCCGCCCCTCCGGGACTCGGGCCACCAGGTGGGCGCGTAGCTGATATGGAAGACCGTCCGTCCTTCAGGAGTGTGCAGGGAGAGGTCTGCCCCGTCGTTGGGAAGGCTGAAATTGGGCAGGCCGATGACCGGTCCGTACACGGAAAGAAGCGAGGTGTCCGAAGTATGACAGACAATAACGTACCCGTCCGGCGGCAGGCGGTAGCCGGGCAGGAGCCCGGACCTGCTTCCATACCTCAGGCGGAAGCCTGACAGGGAAAGCGGCGCTGTCCCGTAGTTGAGGATTTCCAGGTATTCGGCGCCCGGCAATCCTGCTGCGGGGGTCGGGTCAGACATGATTTCCGTGATGGCCAGCTCCGGCGACTGGGCGCGGGCAAAAAAGGCCCAGGCCGTAAAAACCAGTAGGAATACTGATTTTACGGGGATTGCTGAACGGGAATGTGTGAGAAATAGTGCGTGTATGGTTTGTGTCATAAGGTTTATTCCTTACCGGCGGGCTCTGGTCGCGGCGCCGGCGGGGGAGTCTTTTGAGGTTTGGGTTTCGCGGGAGACACCGCCCTGGTCCTGGCCGGGCCGGATGGAGCAGCCGGTTTGGCAGGTGCCGCCGCAGCGGGCGTTTTACCCGGCTGTCCTGCGGGCCGGGCCGCGGCTTTGGCCGTATCCGGTTGGGATCCGCCCGGTGCGGCCTTTTTCCCTGTTTTCTTCGATTCAGGTTTACGTACAGGTTTCTTTTTCTCTTCCTTCTTTTTGGCCTTCTCCTCATCTTTCAGGATTCTGGCCACTTTTTTGGCGAGCTTGTCAGCGGCTTTTACCACCGATTTCTTTACTTTTTTAGTTTGTGAAGTGAGCTCTCCTATTTTTTTATCCAGCGTATCCCTGATTTCTTTGGCGAGCGTTTTTTTTGATGATCCCATAAATTCCGAGTGGTTAGTTAATCTTGGAGAAAAGATACAAATAGGTGTGAAAAAAAACTAATAAGCAATTATTCCATATTATTTTTTTATTATCTTTTTTAAGAAATCCCAGAGCACAATACCGGCGCAGACGGAGACATTAAAGGAGTGTTTCGTGCCGAACTGCGGGATTTCTATCGAATAATCCGCTTCGTCCAGGAGCTCCTGGCTTACACCCTCCACTTCATTGCCGAATACCAGCACGTAAGCTTGGTCAGGCCGGACCGGGAAATCCTGGAGCATAATGCTTTCCCGGGTTTGCTCGACGGCTATAACGGTCCTTCCGGTCCTTTTCAGGTCCTGTACCAGGCGCAGGGGATCTTCCTGCTTTTCCCAGTCGACGGCAAGCTCCGCGCCCAGCGCGCTTTTGGTGATCTCACGGTGGGGAGGTGAAGGGGTATAGCCTGCCAGATACAGCTTTTCTATGCGGAAGGCATCGGCTGTCCGGAAAAAAGATCCGACGTTGTTGAGGCTGCGGATGTTTTCCAGCACGACAGTAAGGGGGAATTTCGGTGACTGCCTGAATTCGTCAATGGAGAGCCTGTTCAGGGCTTCCTGAGATAGTTTTTGCATATCCAAATAAAGGGGACCTTACCGGCAAATACAAAACCTCCGGCGGGGAGGTTCCTTTTTTGTCTAAATTTCGTCAATTTTGAGGCCGTCACCCTGTTCCCCGGCCGGTTCTGTTTTCCGCCGGAGGCAGGGACCATCCCAGATTGCAACAGGACATGAGCATACTTCAGACCGAACAGATATGTAAGGATTACGCCGGGCACCGGGCATTGGACGAGGTGAGCCTCGCCATTCCGAAGGGCAGCATCTACGGCCTTCTCGGGCCGAACGGCGCAGGTAAAACGTCCCTGATCAGGATTATCAACCAGATTACGGCGCCTGATTCGGGGAGGATCATCTTCGACGGCGAGCCGCTCGCGGAAAAGCACATCCGCAGGATCGGCTACCTGCCGGAAGAACGCGGCCTGTACAAGAAAATGAAAGTAGGCGAGCAGCTGCTCTACCTGGCGCAGCTGAAGGGGCTGTCCGAACGGGAAGCCATGGAAAAGCTCAGGGCATGGTTTGTCAAATTTGATATCCGGGCCTGGTGGAACAAAACCATTGCCGACCTGTCCAAGGGAATGCAGCAGAAGATCCAGTTTGTGTCCACCGTCCTGCACGAGCCCGACCTGGTGATCCTGGATGAGCCTTTTTCGGGATTCGATCCCATCAATGCCAACCTGATCCGTGACGAGATCCTGGAGCTGCGGGAAAAGGGCAGCACAATTATTTTTTCCACCCACCGCATGGAGACGGTGGAGGAGCTGTGCGACTATGTCGCGCTGATCAACCGGTCGCGGAAGGTGCTTGACGGGTCAAAGGAGGAGCTGAAAAGACGCTTCAAAACCCATACCTGCTTCGTGGAATACCGCGGGGAAATGAGCGGCCCGGACGAGGGCTTCCGGGTGCTGGGCGACCAGCCGCTCCGGGACGGCTACAGGCGTGCCGAGATAGCGCTCGGGGATGCCTTTTCGGCCAATATGCTGCTGCGGGTACTCGTAGACCGGGTAGAAATCAGGTCGTTCGGAGAAAATATCCCTTCCATGCACGACATTTTTATCCGTGTGGTAAACGAGATCCCGGAGGCCTGAGGTTTCAGCCCAGGAGCGCATGGAACAGCTCGTCCAGGCTGGCGATCGGCCTGATCCGGATGCCTTTCCCGTCGAGGTCCAGCCCCTTGCTGTTGTATTTGGAGATGTAGATCGTTTCAAAGCCGAGCTTGGCCGCTTCCGAAATCCGGTTTTCGATCCTGCTTACTGCCCGGACTTCGCCGCCCAGCCCCACCTCTGCAGCGAAGCAGACGGACCCCGGTATGGGAATGTCCTCGTAAGAGGAGACGAGGGAGGCCACCACTGCCAGGTCGATGGCCGGGTCCGTAACGGTCAGCCCGCCGGCGATGTTCAGGAAGACATCCTGCATGCCCAGCTTAAAGCCGCCCCTTTTTTCCAGTACCGCGAGGAGCATCTGCAGCCTTTTGGCATCAAAACCGGTGCTGCTCCGCTGCGGGGTGCCGTAGTTGGTCGGGCTGACCAGCGACTGGATTTCGATGTTCAGCGGCCGGTTTCCCTCCAGCATCGTACCGATCGTGATCCCGCTGAGGGGTTCATCCCGCTGCGAGATCAGTATTTCGGACGGGTTGGTTACCTGGCGGAGACCGGTGCTCTGCATTTCGTAGATGCCGAGCTCGGAAGTGCTCCCGAAGCGGTTCTTTACCGTACGGAGTATCCGGTAGGTGGTATGGCGGTCTCCTTCAAACTGCAAAACCGTATCCACCATGTGTTCGAGCACCTTCGGCCCGGCGAGCGATCCGTCCTTGGTGATGTGGCCGATCAGGAATACGGGAGTCCCGGTGTCTTTTGCAAATTTCATAAATTCCGCGGTACATTGCCTGACCTGGGAGATGCTGCCGGCGGCCGATTCGATGAGCGGCGACTGCATGGTCTGTATAGAGTCGATGATGATGACATGCGGCGTAAAATCTTCGATATTCCGGAAAATGCCGTGCGTGGAAGTTTCTGTCAGCACATAGCAGTTGCTGCCGGAAAAATCCATTCTCGCGGCACGCATTTTGATCTGCTGCTCGGATTCCTCACCGGAAATATACAGCACCCGGAGGTCGGACATGGAGAGACCGATCTGCAGCATCAGCGTAGATTTGCCGATGCCCGGCTCGCCGCCTATGAGCACGAGCGATCCCTGTACGATGCCGCCGCCGAGCACCCGGTTAAGCTCCCGGTCTATGGTAACCATCCTCGGCTCTTCCTCGTAGTGAATGTCTCCCAGCGCCTTCGGACGGCTGGTTTGCAGGGATTTCCAGGTGAATTTCTCCTTTTTATCCTCTTTTTCAACCAATTCTTCGATGAACGTATTCCATTCGCCGCAGGAAGGACATTTGCCCAGCCATTTGGCGGAATTGTAGCCGCAGTTCTGGCAGAAATAGGCGGTTTTGGTTTTGGCCATGTCGGGATTGTCTAAGGTGAGCTACCGGACTGCAATATTAGGGATTTATCCTTTCCGCAAATAATTACCGTTGTGTATGTAAAACGCTACCTTTGTTTCGTTAATGATCCGGGTTCCGGTAGCGGACGGGCGGTTACAGTCCGGAGGCGGGTGCGGCCCGCACCGGATGAATATTCCATACTGAACAAACTAAAGAAACAGACAGATGAAGCGGAATTTGGTGGTACTTACCGTTTTTTTGCTGGGCGCCCTGGGCCAGGTGAGCCACGCGCAGCATTTTGCATTCGGTCTCAAAGGAGGGGTCAATCTTTCCAGACTCAGCATGGGTGACTTCCTGACCACCCGGTATGATGCGCACGGAAACCCGTACCTCAAATACGACGGGAAGGAAGTCAGGGATAACCTCAACGAAAGCATCGAAAGCAGGACCGGTTGGGTCGGCGGTGTTTTTTTCAGGTTCGGAAAGACCATCCATCTCCAGCCGGAGGTGCTGGTTTCGACAAAGGGAGGCAGGTTTGATATCGTCGAACACGATACGGAAGAGGCAGTAAGGAGAGAGGTAGATGTCAGGTACAGCAGCATAGATGTGCCGGTGCTCCTGGGGCTGAAGCTGGGGCCGCTGCGGGTGAACGGCGGACCGATGGCTTCCTTCAGGATCGGGGAAAATCAAAAGCTGAAGGATGCCTTCCGGTATTATACCTCGCAAAGCTTTGATGATGCGGTGGCCAAATCGGTATTGGGATACCAGTTTGGAGGCGGGTTGGATTTGTTCGGCCTCAACATCGACGTCAGGAAAGAAGGATCTTTTACAGAAGTGGCGGCATTCCAGGTAAGCCAGGGGGGAGAAACTTCGACGGTAAGGCAGAAATTAAGTTCGTGGCAGGTAACTTTGGGAATTAAATTCTGATATTCCTTTGAAAGGAGCGCCGTGTACCCGGTATGCTGAAAAAAATAATCCTGATCCTCGCCGTATTGCTGGCGGGATTGTCCTTTTATTTTCGTGATTTGCTCGCCTACGGATGGGCGCAGGCCAGGGGACAGGCACATATCCTGCTGAACGTAAGGGAAGTAGAGGATGTGCTGCAGGACCCTTCGTTCCCGGATTCCCTGAAAGCCCGGATCAGGCTGATCGGGGAGATCAGCAAATTCGGCGTGGATTCCCTCGGGCTGAATCCTTCCGATAACTATACCTCGTTCTATGACCAGGGAGGCAAGCCCATCCTGTGGGTAATCACCGCCTCCGGGCGCTATCAGGTAAAGGCGAGGGAGTGGAGATTTCCCGTGATCGGCACTTTTTCCTACAAGGGCTTTTTTGACTCTACCCTGGCCAACCGGGAGCGCAGCGAGCTGATAAAGGCCGGGTGGGATACCGAGAGATCGGAGGTGTCGGCCTGGTCTACGCTCGGTTACCTGAGGGATCCCATCCTGTCGGGCATGCTGACCCGCCCGGAAGGAAGCCTGGCGTCGCTGATCCTCCACGAGCTTACGCACGGCACCTTGTTTGTCAAGGACAACCTGGAGCTCAATGAAAACCTGGCCAGCTTTGTCGGCGACCACGGCGCCACCCGCTTCCTGAAATACAAGTATGGGGAAAATTCTCAGCAACTGGAGAAGTATGAGCTGACCAAACAATACCAGGATGCCTGGTCGGCGCACATGCTGAGGGGAAACAGCGTGCTGGACAGCCTGTACGCCACCT
The DNA here is from genome assembly GCA_040394275.1 of Telluribacter sp. Lineage (GTDB taxonomy): Bacteria > Bacteroidota > Bacteroidia > Cytophagales > Spirosomataceae > JBEBSO01. The sequence goes on along the minus strand of JBEBSO010000010.1, from coordinate 8,126 downwards.
ATCACGACGGCATGCCGGAGGCACTGAAAGATACGCTGAAGCTGGCCGCCATCCGGAAGATTATGGCCGATACCGATACCCTTTTGGGCGGAAGATACCGTTCCGCCCGAAAGCCGGATTTGCCCAATAACGCCTATTTTGTAAGTTACCGGACCTATAAGTCCAGGCAAAACGTGTTTAAGGAGGAATTCGAAAACAGGTTTGGCAGTGATTTTGTAAAGTATTTTCAGTTTCTGAAACAAAAATACCCCTCTCTGTAGCGGAGCAGGCCGGAGGAGAAGACAGGAGGTGCCAGTACTTTCTAACCGGATCGTAATGATGCGAAAACGTACACTGATCTTTTTGGGATGCTTTGTCTGCCTGGCAGGAATATCGGCGGTCCGGGAGCGTTACAGGACGATTCCCAACGAAAGTTTTACGACCGGCGAAAAAATTGAATACAGGGTCCATTACGGATTCATCAACGCCGCAGAGGCAAAGGTGGAGATCGCGAAGCATAAATTCGTGGTCAATAACCGACCCTGCTACAAGGTGAATGTGACCGCGCGTACTGTAGGGGCTTTTGACCTGATTTCAAAAGTGCGGGATACCTGGCGCTCGCACATCGATACCTCGGCGATTATTACGCAGCTGTTTTACAGGAGTATCCAGGAAAACAGCTTCCGTAAGGAAGAGGTGGTGACATTCAACCATGCCGAGCAAACCGCCACCGCCAAAGTCAGGGACGTCAGCAAGACGTTCAATGTGCCCGAGAATGTACAGGATATCGTAAGCGCGTATTATTACCTGCGTACGATCAATTTCGACACCAGCGAGATAGGGGAGATTTTCGTGATCCCGATTTTCTTCGAAGACCAGGTATACAGGCTGCGCGTCAGGTACGCCGGCCGGGACCAGATCCGTACCAAATTCGGCCGGATCAGGGTATTTAAGCTCAATCCCCTGCTGCCGGACAACAGGCTGTTTAAAGGGGAGAACTCGATCAGGATATGGGTGTCGGACGATGAGAACAAAATCCCGGTCAAGGCGGAGGCAGATCTCTGGATCGGTGCGATAGCCATGGATATCAAGGGCTATAAAAACCTGCGTACGTCCCCTCAATGGGCGGAATAGTCCTGGCGTGACCTGAGCCAGGGCTGGATCTGCTTCAGGGGGAAAGGCAGCCCGTTTTTCCGGATCGACACGTATTGTTCCTCCCGGGCCCCGAAGCTTTTGTAAAAATCGGCGACTGGTTTTTTTTCCGGGCTTTCAAAATCGAAAATCAGCCCGCTGCGGCCTGATACCTCCCCGAAGAAGCTGTCGAGCAGGAACGTCCGGGCATTTCCCCGCCGGCCTGTTTCCGTGGCTGCATTGAAAATGTAGATGTAGTGATCCCCGCACGTGATGACCATGATCCCGGCTTCCGGCCGGTCGTCCAGCAGGGCGTAATACAGGACGGCCATTCCTTTCCCGGCAAGCATCCGGTAAAGACGGCTGATCTGCGCATAGGCGCCGGGATCCACGCCCCCGGGGATGAGATGCGCGTGGTTTGCCCGGAACATTTCCATCAGCGGGCCGGGGTCGCCGCCGGCATGGATTGTCCAGGGTAATTCCCGGCTTTTCCTGAGGTTGGAGCGCCTGTCCGGGGAATAGCCTGCACGTATTTCCGGACCGGTGCCGGATAACGGCAGCCAGCGGGTGGAAAAGCTGCGGGCCTGCAGCCCGCGAAAGGAGGAGATCTGCTCCCGCAGGGACGTGTTGTACGGATTGAAATGATAGGCAGCTATGTACCGGTATCGCCGGTTCATGGCGTCAAGAAAAGCCCCGGCCACTGCCGGCGTCAGCTCGGTGGTGGAAAACAGGCCCAGAAACTGGCAGAAAAGAGGCTGCTGCAGCTTTCTGAAGCCCCATTTTCTTGTAAAGGGCAGCGGCATCACGACGGAGGGGGCATCGGGCGAGGGCCAGACCAGCGCTTCCCAGGTCGTGCACACGGCGTCGAGGTACCAGCTGTAGGCGTACACGACGCGCTGGCGTGCGTTGTCGATGCAACGGTCCCATATTTCATCGTGGATCGCATCCCGGGAGAGCAGCAGCGGGGGTGGGGTCATGGCAGCGGCTTAAACCGGCCCGGAGCAAAGCTTATCTGAAGTAGCTCTTGATTTTCTGGATCGTTTCGGCGACGTCCGGATCACTGAGCATTTCGGTGATGCTCTGTACCGAATGGATGACCGTACTATGGTCGCGTCCGCCAAAATGGCTTCCTATCGACTTGAGCGGGAGGTCGGTAAATTCTTTGGCCAGGTACATTGCCACCTGCCTCGGGTACACCACCTCTTTTTTCCGGCTTTTGCTTTTCAGGTCCGCAATATTGATTTCGAAATAGTCCGCAACCACCTCCTGGATCGTGTTGATGTTGATCTCCTTGGTTTCATTGAGGACGATGTTTTTAAGCGTATTCTTGGCAAGCTCGATGTCGATTTCGCGGCGGGTAAGCGAGGCCTGCGCCATCAGGGAGATGATGACGCCTTCCAGCTCGCGGACGTTGGTATTCACGCTCTGGGCGATGTACTCGATGACCTCGTTGTCGATGGATATTCCTTCGGCCTGGAGCTTTTTTTCGATGATGGCGATCCGGGTCTCGTAGTCCGGCGTCTGCAGATCCGCTGTCAGTCCCCATTTGAAGCGCGAAAGAAGCCGGTCCTGGAGACCTTCCAGCTCGCGGGGGGGACGGTCGCTGGTCATGATGATCTGCTTCCCCATCTGGTGAAGATGGTTGAAAATATAAAAGAAGGTATCCTGTGTTTTTTCCTTCCCGGACAAAAACTGCACATCGTCAATCACCAGCACGTCCACCTTCATGTAGAACTCGGTGAAAAGCGAAAGCGTGTTGTTCTTTATGGCTTGTATAAACTGGTTGGTAAATTTTTCGGAAGATACATACAGGACGACCTTGTTGTCGAAATGATTGATGATATAGTTGCCGATGGCCTGCACAAGGTGGGTCTTACCCAGTCCTACGCCGCCGTACAGCATCAGCGGGTTGAAAGAGGTGAGTCCCGGGCGCTGGGCCACGGCAAAGCCGGCAGAGCGCGCCAGCCGGTTGCAATCCCCTTCTATGAAGTTTTCAAATGCATAGTTGGGATTGAGATAATTGTCCAGCTGGAGGGAATCGAGATCCTTGGTTTTGGGCGCCTGCGAATTTCTGGGGTCCGTTTCGAAATTGTCCGACCGGTTGCTGTTGGGGGATTTGGCTGTCGGCACATTCATGGTGAGCGGCCGGTGCTGGTCGTTGCCCGTGTCCACAATGATCGAGTACTCCAGGAGACCGTCCTTCCCGATGGCATAGTCGAGGGCCTTTCTCAGCAGGTGCACATAATTGTCTTCGAGCCATTCGTAAAAAAACTGACTGGGTACCTGAATGGTCAGCACTTTTTCCCTGTAGCTGATGGGCTGGATCGGCTCAAACCAGGTTTTATAACTTTGTTCAGGAATATTATCCCGAATAAGTCGGAGACATTTGTCCCATACAAGATCCAATTCCTTTATTGCATAAACTTCTTCCAAGGTCCCTGTTCAATTTATGGTGTCGTATGTTAGTTAGCAAGGTTCTGTTTTAAATGGGAGACGAATTTAACGATGTGGCCGCTCCAAAACAAGTCAAAAAAATAACCTACCGGAATAATACAACCGTTTCAAAGGACGGTTCGATTCTGGTAGGTTAGGAAACAGGAAAAATGTAAAATATTATTTATCGACCGGTTTTCCCGGCCCCGTACGGGCGGCGGACCGGAGGCCGGGGGTATTACCCGTAAATTTCTTTCTGCGCGGCCATGAGCGTATTGGTGAGAAGCCCGCAGATCGTCATCAGCCCCACGCCTCCCGGAACCGGCGTCAGGTAGCCGGCACGCTCCGCCACTTCGTCGAATTTTACGTCGCCTTTGATCGCAAACCCGCTTTTCCTGGAGGCGTCCGCCACCCGGGTGATCCCGACGTCCACCACCACGGCGCCTTCCTTTACGTAATCCGCGGTGACAAACTCAGGCCTGCCCAGCGCAACGATCAGGATATCGGCGGACCTGGCGATCTCCTTCAGGTTGACCGTTTTGCTGTGACAGATGGTCACCGTACAATTGCCCGGGTAGGCATTGCGCTGCATCAGGATGCTCATGGGAAGGCCTACGATCTGGCTCCGCCCGATCACCACGCAATGTTTGCCGGCAGTTTCGATCTCCGCTCTCTTCAGCATTTCCAGGATGCCGAAAGGTGTGGCGGAGAGGTAGGCCGGAAGCCCCTTGCACATCCTCCCGACATTGACGGGGTGAAAGCCGTCGACGTCTTTTTTGTAGTTGACCGCCTCCATGACGGTGTTTTCCGAAATATGTGCGGGAAGGGGAAGCTGGACGATGAAGCCGTCTACATCGGGATCATTGTTGAGTTTTTCGATGGCTTCCAGGACGTCCTGCTCGGTAGCGGAAGAATTCATCCTTACCAGGGTAGAAGTAAAGCCGATTTCTTCACAGCTTCTGATTTTGGAAGCGACATAAGTTTCGCTTGCGCCGTCCTCTCCCACGAGAATGGCCGCGAGGTGGGGCTTTTTGCCCCCGCCGGCAATCCACACCCCGGTTTTTGCTTTGATCTCGGCTTTGATTTGCGCCGATATTGTCTTTCCGTCCAGCAGTTTCATCTGTTTAAGTAATTAAAAAAGTTCAAAAATTCCATGGTTCAAAAGCTCGGGAAGTTCAACTATGGAACTTTTGAACTATAGACGGCTTCAACAGCCAGACAGGTCAGCCCGCTTATACACGCCTGACAGCTTGCGGCTCACCGCGGGCGAAGGCGGTCAGCGGATGAGCTTTTCCGCCAGCACAGACATCCCCCGGGTAGCCTTTTCCTGTATAAATGTAATGTTCTTCTTCAGCCTGATACCGGGCATTACCGGGTCAATGAGGTATACGGGGATGTCCGGCCGGGTATAGCTCACCAGGCCGGCTGCCGGGTACACAGCGAGGGACGTACCTACCACTACGAAAATGTCGGCCTCCTCCGCAAGGGCCGCCGCGACCCCGATCATCGGCACCTCTTCGCCAAACCAGACGATATGGGGCCTGAGCTGGCTGCCCCGCTCACATTTATCTCCGAATTTCAGTTCCCATCCGCGGATATCGTAGACCAGGGAAGGATCGGCAGTGCTCCTGGACTTGAAAAGCTCCCCGTGGAGATGGACGACCTTCCCCGAGCCGGCCCGCTCGTGCAGGTTATCGACATTCTGGGTAAGGATCGTGACGTCAAACCGGTCTTCCAGGGAAGCCAGCAGGGAATGCGCCTGGTTGGGGTGCACGGTAAGGGCCTGCTTCCTTCTCTGGTTGTAGAAGTCGAGAACGAGCTCCGGGTTCTTCTGCCAGGCCTGCGGGGTGGCTACGTCCTCGATGCGGTGGTTTTCCCACAGCCCGTTGCTGTCGCGGAATGTGCTGATCCCGCTTTCTGCGCTGATCCCAGCGCCGCTGAGCACCACCAGCTTTTGCATAGCCTGTTACTTTTTCCCTTTTTTTGTTCTGCTTCCTGCTTTCGGCTTTTCGGCTTCTTCGCCTCCTATTTTCAGGATGTCCTCATAGCTGAGCGATCCGGGTTCTACGCCGGCGGGGATCTTCAGGTTTCTTTTCCCGAAAGCGATATAGGGGCCGTAACGGCCGTTCAGGATTTTGACCTTGTCGTTCTCGGGGAATTCCCGGATGATTTTATTGGCCTCCGCGTCCCTCTTGGCCTGGATAAGCGCTATCCCCTCCTGCAGTGAAATGGTGGCCAGCGATTGCCCCTTGGCCAGCGAGTAATATTTTCCGTCGTGCCTGATATAGGGCCCGAAGCGTCCCTTGCCTTTCGTGATGCTGTGACCTTCGAAATCTCCCAGGGCGTCGTTGGATTCGGAGGCGCGCTTCTCCTCGATGATGCTGATCGCCCGTTCCAGGTCGATGGAGTAGGGATCGTCGGCCGGAGTCAGGTTGAAATACTTGTCATCAAACCGGATGTAGGGCCCGTATTTCCCGATGTTGACCACCAGGGGCTTGTCTTCATAGAACCCTACCTCCCTGGGCAGCTTGAACAGGTCCAGGGCCTCTTCCAGGGTAATCGACTCCAGGAGCTGCCCCTTCTGCAGGCTGGCAAACCGTGGCTTTTCTTCATCTTCGGCATCCCCGATCTGTGCGTAAGGCCCGTATTTTCCCATCCGGACGGAAAGCCTTTTCCCGGTAGCCGGATCTTCGCCAAGCTCCCGGGTCGTCAGGGTTTTGTCGATCTTCTCCACTTCGACCTCGGCCACCCGTTTGTGAAAGCCCTTATAAAAATTGTCGATCATGGTCTGCCAGGGAATTTTACCCTCGGCGATATTGTCGAAGTCGCGCTCGACGTGCGCAGTAAAGGAAAAATCGATGATGTCCTGGAAATTGCCTACCAGGAAATCGTTGACGATGATCCCCGCGTTGGTCGGGAATAGCTTCGCCTTCTCCGATCCGTAGGTCTCCGTGCCGACCTTACTGCTGATGATATTGTCTTTAAGAGTGAATTCCCGGAATTTGCGCTCCGATCCCGGCCGGTCTTCCTTGACCACGTATTCCCGTTTGATGATCGTGGAGATGGTGGGGGCGTAGGTAGACGGGCGGCCGATTCCCATTTCTTCCAGCTTCTTGACCAGGCTGGCCTCCGTATAACGGGGAGCGGGACGGGAAAAGCGCTCGATGGCCTTCAGCAGCGAAAGGGCCAGGACCTGGCCCAGGCTGAGGGGCGGCAGCATTCCTTTCTGCTCCTCATCCGTTTCTTCGTCGTTCGATTCCAGGTATACCTTCAGAAAACCCTCGAACTTGATGACTTCTCCCTGGGCGATCAGCTCCTCGTCTGTGGTGGAAATCCCGATAGAGGCGGTGGTCCGCTCGAGCTGGGCGTCCGCCATCTGGGACGCGATGGCCCTTTTCCAGATCAGCTCATACAGGCGCTGCTCGTTGCGTTCCCTGCTGGCGGATTCCACGCCGAAGTCGGTAGGGCGTATGGCTTCGTGCGCCTCCTGGGCGGCATTGGATTTGGTCTTATAGGTCCTGCGCTGGTGAAACTGCGGCCCGTAGCCCTCAAAAATCTGTGCTTTGGCCTTTTCAAGCGCTTCCTCCGAAAGGTTGGTCGAATCGGTCCGCATGTAGGAGATCTTTCCCGCTTCATACAGCCGCTGTGCGATCGTCATCGTTTGCAGCACCGAAAAGCCCAGCTTCCTGGATGCTTCCTGCTGCAGGGTGGATGTGGTAAAAGGAGGAGCCGGGGATTTTTTTGCGGGCTTTACCTCCAGGTTGCTGATGGAGAAGGTAGCCCCGTTGCATTTTTCCAGAAACCGGCGGGCGGCTTCCTCGGTTTCAAAGTTTTTGGGAAGCTCGGCATTTAGGATTTTCCCGTTACCGAGATCGAAAACTGCGGTGACCTTAAAACTGCTTTTACTTTGAAACGTATCAATTTCCCGTTCTCTTTCCACGATCAGCCGGACCGCCACCGATTGTACCCTCCCGGCGGAAAGGGACGATTTGCCGATCCTGATTTTTTTCCACAGGATCGGGGACAGCTCATAGCCCACCAGCCGGTCGAGGATACGGCGTGCCTGCTGGGCATTGACCAGGTCCATGTCGATGGTGCGGGGCCTGTCGATGGCGTTTTTAAGAGCCGCTTTTGTGATTTCCCTGAACACGATCCGCTTGGTCGAATCGGGCAGGTTGAGCGCCTCTTTCAGGTGCCAGGAAATGGCCTCTCCCTCGCGGTCGTCGTCCGTTGCGAGCCAAACCTCCTGCGCATCCTTCGACAGCTTCTTTAATTCGTTGATTACCTTTACTTTGTCGCTTGATATTTCGTAGGAAGGCCGGTAGCCGTTGGCGATGTCTACCCCCATATCATGCTCCGGGAGATCCCTCACGTGGCCAAGACTGGACTTGACAGTGAAGCCATCGCCCAGATAGCTTTCTATGGTTTTAGCTTTGGCCGGGGACTCTACGATGACAAGGTTTTTTGACATATTTCAACGAAGTAAGGTACAACACAAGCAGTTTCGCCAGCCCAAATATAGGACAGATTCTTTCACGCAAATAAAAAAGGTTGCGAATTAGCGGGGCGGAACTGATTTTCTG
>JBEBSO010000009.1:0-20044 GCA_040394275.1 Telluribacter sp. | reverse complement strand
GGATACCGCCGCGCTCTCCCCGGGAGTCTACCTGGTCATAGTCAACGGAAAATACACCAGGCGCTTCGTGATAGCCAGGTAACCGGTTTTATATACGAAGGCGGGACCGGACCGTCCGACCATACCTTACCGGCCTATGGCAGGCGGAATGATCATACAGGGCGGATCAGGAAATAGCAGGTCGTGATGCAAAAATTCCTGAGGTAGGGAATGCCGTGGATCAAAGCGCTCTGCTTCCGCGGCTTCAGCTTAAATTTGATTTCGTAATTGGGATTGACCAGGTAATATTCCCGCTTCAACACCCGGTAGTTTTCCCGCCTCAGTATAGCCAGGAAGCGCTCGATGGTAATCCGGGTCTCCCGTATCTCCTCCAGCTCCCGGATAGTAGCCTCGGACTCTCCGCAATACCGGAGCACGCCCCGGTAGGCGCTTCCGGGCAAAAGATGTAAAAACGGAAGCCTGCAGATAAGGGGATGCCTGCAAATCTGCTGGTGTCCGCCGAAAGGATTATGCCACGGCGGGAACCCGAGGAAAACCCGCCCTCCCGGTTTCAGAAAGCCTTTTATATAAGCCATAAACCTTTCCTGGTTGTGAATGTGCTCGAGCACGTCCCTGATGACGATGATATCAAACTTTCCCAGGTCGCCCACCTGGTATATGTCTCCGGTAACAAGCCGCAGGTTCTCCCGGTTGGGGTGGCCGCTAAAAAACCTCCGGGCATCCTGTATCCGTGTGCCGGATATGTCTACGCCGGCCACCCGGTGTCCGCTGTCAAGAAAAGGCTCCATATTACCGCCGTCCCCGCAGCCTATTTCAAGCACATCCGAGCCGGGCGGCATGGCTCCGGCATGCTCGATGAAAGGGATGACATACTTCCGGGTGGTGTAAGACTGCTCGGAAAAATACTGCGCTCTGTTCAGATGTCTGGCCTGCATTTTTCTAAAATTTTAATTGAACCGGGCCAAAGGGAAGCCGGTCCCCGGTTCCTGTCGAACCGGGAAAACAACTCCGGAAACCCGAAATAGGTTAAGCTGTGTCAGCGGCGGGATGTATCCCTTTCCCTGATCTCCAGGATACGGATGGCAGGGCGTCCCGGGGGCAGGTCCCCGCAGGCGATCCGGGTGCTGTCTTCCACGAACCGGACCCAGATGGCCAGCCCGTCCCGGTGATAAGTTGCAGGCAGGTCTGCCGGCTTATGAAACGACCCGTCGGCATCCATCCGGATTTCAAACCCGCAGCCGTCGGCTTCGTACCCACCCGAATAGAGCACCGTTGCAGGCAGCAGCGCTGTCGCCGCTTCATCCGGCCGGCTGCAGCTGTGCTGGATCCACAATAACGCCGCGATAAAAAAATACCTGGTCGCTTTCATCCGGACTGTCGTTTTCAGTTTAGATTTTAAAGGTCAGCTGGAATTGTTTCTATGGACAGACCGAATTCACCTGCGGCTTATTATGCAGGAATCATCAAACACGTTTTGTGTACGAATCGCCCGTGCTCATTTCTTTTGTCTATTTTATGCGGTAGATCACCCCCATCCTGATCCCTGCTATGCCGCGCGGGGGTCCATTCCCGTCACGAAAAACGGGCGTCATTCCCCGGGCATAGGATAACTCTGCCGCCAGGTCCAGGTGCTTCGCCACCGGCCAGCGCCCCAGCACGCCCAACTCCACCTGCAGCAACAGCGGCCTGAGCTCCGACCGAACCGGCAAAAACCCGTAGGAGTATTCCCTGTACTCCTTGTAATGGACATAGCCGTCAGGGCCAGGGTCCATCTGGTTGTCATAGTCCGCCACCGTCTTATCGGTCAGCTCATGACCCGCCGATGCAATCGCACGCCGGGTCAGGGAGATACCGGCCGAAAAACCGGCGTATGCCGACAACAGACCACGCCCTGCCTGCCATTCGTATCCCAGGGAAAAAGGCAGCTTCAGGTAGGTATGGCTGTTGTCAAACTGCTGACGGCCTGTCAAAGCAACCTCCCGGGCAAGCCCCGTAGAAATGGTATCGCCGGCCTTCCGCTTCACGACATACATGGTGTCTACCAGGGTCTCGCTCCTCCCGGCCTCCATATGCTCCCGGTACGGATGCCATTGAATACCCGGACGGATCCAGACACCCGGCGCAAGGTCCCATATGCCGGAAACTCCCACCGACGGCCGGAAGACACGGCTGGAGGATACGGAGCTCTGTACGTCTTCCGCATACACCGGCAACCTGAAATTGTCTGCTCCCAGCATCAGCGAAACGGCCGCCGGCCTCCACCACCTGCGCCCGGGAGCTGCTGCTGCGCCGGGCTCTCCCGGTATCCCCGGCGCAGCAGGATCATCGGGTACAACCGCCTCCCGGACAGCTTCCGCCTCAAATCCGGGGGGGCCGGGCAGCTCCGGGTCGCCTGTCCCCTTCTTCGTCGCCTCTATACCCGTTAAACGGGGTTCTCCGCCGGCCGGAGGAAGATAAGCTTCCACAGCAGCAACGGGTGCTGCCGGGTGCGTGTCTTCGGTGGTACGGCCGGATTTCCCGGCAGGCCCGGTAAGCGAAACAGGCGGGATCCCGGCCCTGTGGCAGGGTTCCGTTCCTTCCGGTCGGGTATTCCCTTCCGGGCTTCCGCTTCTCCGGACCGGTGCGGGCACAGCTTCTTTACCCTGCCGCTCCCCAGCCTGCGACAGCACCGGCGCAACGGGATCCGCTTTGCCCGGGGCATCGGGCAGCAACGGGACAAACACACCGGTGGTGACCAGCATGGTTATAAAGGACAGGGTTTGCAGGCGGCGCCATCGCCCCTCCGCCCTTTTTCGCAATTCCAGAATCCGCAGCTCCTCTTCCCACGAAGTCAGCGCTCCGATGCTGAGCTTTTCCAGAGATTTCCGGAACAATTCCTCCAGCTTATCTTGTCCGTTCTCCACTTTGCAAGAATTTACTTTTTTTCTCGATTTCCTTTCTCAAAAAAGCCTTCGCCCTGGACAGCTGCGATTTAGATGTGCCCTCCGATATGTTGAGCATCTTCGCGATCTCCCTGTGCGCATAGCCGTCTATTGCATACAGGTTAAAAACCGTCCGGAAACCCGAAGGCAGCTCCCGGATCATCAACAGCAGGTCTTCGGCTGTCAGCGCTGCTTTTATGGCGTCGATATCATCGGTCTCGTCCGGGCCGGCCGCCCCGGCTTCCCCGTAGAAAAAAGCCGCGGCTTCCTCCAGCTTTTTCCGGTCTCTTTGCCGGCGCTTTCCATAATCGATTACGCTGTTCAGGACCACTCGTCTCAGCCAGGGCTCGAAAGGAGCCCTCCCGTTGTATTGCCTGATTTTCCGGAAAAGGTCGATCAGCACGTCATGAAACATGTCTTCCGCTTCTTCTGTATGCGGCGCATAGCGGTAGCATATCCCTTTGATCTGGGGAGCAAAGCGATAATAAAAACATTCCATCGCCGTGCGGTCTTCGTGCTTACATCCGTTTATTATGCTTTCCAGTTCCATTATGCTCGTCCCGGCAGGGTCATTACCCCGGCAGCCCGCCCGGTACCGGCCGGCGGATGCTGTTCGCTTATGGTGCGTTTTACTATATAAACTGTATCCGGCGGAAAGGTTGCATGAAAATCCTGTTTTTGTTTACCTCCCCCCCTTCTGGCGGCGTGCCCGGACGAGATTTATATTCATTTTCACGCAGGGATTTGCTAGCTTTGCAGGCTTGAAAACAAAAGTATGGAGTACATCAAAGCTTTTGCCCCGGCCACAGTAGCCAACGTGGCCTGTGGTTTTGACATCTTCGGATTTGCGGTCGACGATCCCGGAGATATTGTAGAAATCCGCCGGAGAGACGAACCCGGGATTGTCATCAAAGACATTACCGGAGATGAGGGCAGGCTTACCCGTGACGCCGCCAGAAACGCGGTCACCGGGGTAATGTTCCACCTGCTGGACAAACTGCAGATCCGTGATTTCGGCGCCGAAATCGTGCTTCACAAAAATCTGCCCCTCGGCAGCGGGATGGGCTCCAGTGCAGCCAGCGCCGTAGTCGGGGTGTTCGCCTTGAACGAACTCCTCGGAAGCCCGCTCAGCCGCAGGGATCTCCTGCCGTTTGCGATCGAGGGCGAACGTATTGCCTGCGGGGCGGCGCATGCGGACAATGTCGGGCCCTCTCTGCTCGGCGGCTTCCTGGTGATCAGAAGCTACGACCCGCTGGATGTCTTTACAATCCCGACTCCCCCGGACCTGTATTGCACCCTGGTAAGCCCGGATATCGAAGTCAACACCAAAGATGCCCGGTTCATCCTCCGCAATGAGGTTTCTCTCCGGAACGCCATTTCCCAGATGGGCAACGTGGCGGGGCTCATCGCCGGCCTGATGCAGGAAGACTATGGACTTATCAGCCGTTCCATGGTAGATGTCATCATAGAGCCGGTACGGGCCATCCTGATCCCTGAATTCAACAACGTGAAGCAGGCCGCCCTCGACAGCGGCGCGCTCGGATGCAGCATTTCAGGTGCGGGCCCGTCCATGTTTGCCCTGAGCAAAAGCAGGGAAGAAGCGGAGCAGATCGGGAAAAATATGGGCGATACCTTTCGGAAGGCCGGGATCGAAAGCGTCACGCATATTTCCGGCATTAACAAACAAGGTCCGAAAGTGCTGGAAAAAGCTTAATTTTATACCTGGTATAAAATGAAGACGGATCTCATGGAAACTTCGGAAGCTCATCTGTCCGCACTCTTTCTTCAGCAGCGCGGTCACCTGCGGACCATGGCCGGCACCGGTGCGGGAGAACGGCGGGAAAGGCTGAGGAGACTGCTCCGCTACCTGGAAAGCCATACGGAAGAAGCCCGGAATGCTACCTGGCAGGACTTCCGGAAGCCGCCTTTCGAAACGGATCTCACCGAGATATTTACACTGACCAGCGAGATCAGGTATGTCCTCAGGCACCTTGCTACCTGGATGAAGCCCCACCGGGTGCCCTCACCGCTCAGCGCGCTGGGTACGCAGGGGCACATCCGCTACCAGGCCAAAGGGAATGCGCTGATCATCTCGCCGTGGAATTACCCGATCAGCCTCGCGCTGAAGCCGCTGGTTTCCGCCATCGCCGCGGGTTGTACCGCCGTCATCAAGCCATCGGAACTGACTCCCTGCTCCTCCGCATTTATCCGGCGGATGATAGAAGAGCTGTTTCCTCCCGAAGAGGTAAGCGTGGTTGAAGGCGGCGTCGGGCTGACACAGCAGCTGCTGAAGCTGCCTTTTAACCACATCTTTTTTACGGGCAGCCCCGAAGTGGGAAAAATCGTCATGCGGGCGGCGGCGGATCACCTTGCCTCGGTCACGCTGGAACTGGGGGGCAAATCCCCCGCCATCATCGACGAAACGGCTCCCGTCGCCATTACGGCGCGGAACATCGCCTGGGCCAAGTTTCTCAACTGCGGACAGACGTGCATCGCCCCGGACTACCTGTTTGTCCATCGCTCCGTGCTGCAGCCTTTCATCGTGGAGCTGCGCAATGCCATTGCGCACATGTATCCTCCCGTTGATAACCGGGCGACTGCCAATTACGGGCGCATTGTCAATGAGAAGCATTTTGACCGCCTGGAGGCTGCCCTTTCGGATGCGCTGCAAAAAGGTGCGGAGATCGTAGCAGGGGGAAAGAAAGACCGCGACAGCCGCTACATCGAACCGACCGTGCTTACCGGCGTCCGGCCGGATATGACTTTGCTGAAAGAGGAAATTTTCGGCCCTTTGCTCCCGGTATATGCCTACGGGGACCTGGAAGAAGCGGTGGAGTATATCAATGAAAGAGAGCCGCCGCTGGCGCTCTATATACATACGAAATCAAAGAAAGCCGCTTCGTATGTGCTGTCAGGTACCCGGTCGGGCAATGCGCTGGTCAACGAGATGATCACCCAGTTCGGACACCACGAGATCCCGTTCGGCGGGGTAAACCACAGCGGCATAGGCAAATCCAACGGCTTCTTCGGATTCCGGGAATTTTCCAACCCGAAAGGAATCATCAAGAGGAGATTCGGCACGATCCGTTTCCTTTACCCTCCCTACAATGACAATTCCAATCGGATGATCAGGTGGATGACGAAGTTTCTTTAGGCCTTAGCCTCTTTGAGCAGCTTGGCAAATTCATCAAACAGGTATCTCGAATCGTGCGGACCGGGTGAAGCCTCCGGGTGATACTGCACGGAAAACGCCGGCTTGTCCCTTCTCCGCACTCCTTCGATCGTCTGGTCGTTCAGGTTCACATGCGTCACTTCGAGGCTTTCATTGGAAGCCAGCTCCTGCTCGCTGACGGCAAAGCCGTGATTCTGGGAGGTGACTTCACAATCACCTGTCACCAGGTTTTTGACCGGGTGGTTAAGGCCCCTGTGTCCATGATGCATCTTATAGGTCGATACCCCGCTGGCCATCGCCAGGAGCTGATGCCCGAGGCAGATGCCGAAAAGCGGCTTGTCGGTATCCAGCATCTCCCGGACCAGGTCGACCGCATAAGGCATGGCGGCAGGGTCGCCCGGCCCGTTGGAAAGGAAAAAGCCGTCAGGATTCCAGGCCAGGATCTCTTCTATCGACGTCTTCGCCGGGAAAACCTTACAGAATCCTCCCCTTTCCGTAATATTGCTCAGGATGCTCTTTTTTACGCCGAAGTCCATGACGGCTACGCGCCAGCTGGCGTTAAGCTCATCTCCGGCAAAATAGGGCTCCTGCGTGCATACCACCGAAGAGAGCTCGAGTCCCTCCATCGAAGGCACCTTTTTCAGCTCCTTCATCAATTCCTCCTCGTCCAGGATCTCGGAAGAGATGATTGCATTCATCGCTCCCTTTTCCCTGACCACCCTCACCAGCTGCCGGGTATCCACGTTGCTGATGCCCACGATATTGTTCTTCTCAAAATAGGTCTGCAGCGAAAAGTCGGCGGTATGCCTGGAATAATCAACCGAAAAAGTGTTACAAACCATTCCACTGATTTTTACGGAAGCAGACTCCTCCTCGGATCCGAGCTGCACGCCGTAGTTACCTATGTGGGCATTGGTGTTGACGATAATCTGTCCAAAGTAAGACGGATCGGTATAGATCTCCTGGTAACCCGTCATGCCGGTATTAAAACAAATTTCACCGCCGGCAGTACCTATTTTTCCGAGCGCCCGGCCGCGGAAACAGGTACCGTCCTCAAGTAACAAAAGTGCCGTTTCAGATTGATTCATCTATGTTTTGTTTATGACTATTGGTGCGCCTTATCAGGCCATCTAACGATTTTGAAAACCCGGGCACAAAATTAAGAAAATAAGCGCAAAAAAAGGGGCTAAACACGAAGTCTAACCCCTTTTTATTCTACAAAATTTTAAAGCTTACGCTTCACGGCCGCCGAGCAGTTCGTCCTGCCATTTCTTCAGCTCGTCCCATTGGCCTGCTGCCGCCAGTCCGGCCTGCTTCGGCCAGGTAGCCGGGTCATGCGCAGCAAACTGGGAACCTGCATTGTCCAGGATCTCCCGAATGGCTTCCGGCGTAGCCGCTGCAAGGTCGGCAAAAGTGACGATACCCGCCTGGGTCAGCACTTCCGCAATCTTGGGCCCGATGCCTTCCACTATTTCCAGGTCATCGCTCTTGGCTTCCGCGGCAGCTTCCTCCACTACTTCCACAACGGGCGCTTCTGCCGGCGCCTCCGCAACTGCTGCTGCGACGGCTCCTTCCTCGCCGCCGGATTTCTTCCCGCCGCGACGGCTTCTCCGGGTTTTGGCTGTTTTCACTTCCGCATCAGCCAGCAACAGGGCATCGTTGAAATCGACCAGCTCGATCAGCGCGGTTTCCGCTGCATCCCCGAGCCGGTTTCCAAGCTTAATAATTCTGGTATATCCACCGGGACGGTTGACCACTTTGTCCGAAACCACGTTGAACAGCTCCTTTACAGACTCCTTATTCTGCAGGTACGAAAACACCACGCGACGGTTGTGTGTCGAATCCTCCTTTGAGCGGGTCAGCAGCGGCTCGACATACTTCCGGAGTTCTTTGGCTTTCGCCAGTGTGGTCTCGATACGTTTGTGCAAAATCAGGGAAGAGGCAAGGTTTGACAACAATGCTTTGCGGTGAGAAGCTGTTCTTCCCAGGTGATTATACTTTTTTCCGTGTCTCATTATTTGAATAATTTAACCTCCCGTGCAGTCGCCCGGCGAGGCTGGTCCGATTCGAGCCGCGTAGTCCGCGCATCAGAATGGTAACCGGTGATGTATTAAATTAAAAATTAATCCTCGTCCAGCCTGTACTTGTTTACTTCCATGCCGAAAGTCAGGCCTTTTTCACTCACGAGCTGCTCCAGCTCGGTCAGTGATTTCTTACCGAAGTTGCGGAACTTCATCATATCCGAGATCTCCAGCTTCACCAGGTCACCCAGCGACTTCACATCCGCCGACTTCAGGCAGTTGTAAGCCCTTACGGACAGATCCAGCTCGGCCAGCGGCGTCTTCAGCAGCTTCCGCATGCGCAGCATCTCCTCATCCACCTGGTTGTCCTCTTCCGCCTTCTGCTTCTCGAAAGTCATGGTCTGATCGGAGAACAGCATAAAATGCTGGATAAGGATATTGGCGGCGCCTTTCAGGGCGTCCTCCGGGTGGATGGAGCCGTCCGTCTGGATGTCGATCAGCAGGCGCTCATAGTCCGTTCTCTGCTCCACACGGGTATTTTCCACGCTGTATTTTACGTTTTTTATCGGGGTATAGATCGCATCCACTGCAATATACCCGAAAGGAACTTCCATGGCCCTTGGCTCATCAGCAGGCACATATCCCCGACCTTTGTCCAGAAGCAATTCCATTTCAAATTCCCGCTGTGCGTCAATATGACAGATAACCAGCTCCGGGTTCAGTACTTCGTAGGAGCTTGTAAACTTCCCGATGTCGCCGGCGGTAATGATAGACGTGTTCTTCAGGTTCACAACGATGCGGTTTTCTACGACTTCCGAAACCTTCTTGAAGCGAACCATTTTCAGGTTCAGGATGATCTCGGTTACGTCCTCGACAACCCCTTCGATGGTAGAAAATTCATGAAGCACACCAGGTAGCTTCACACTATTGATGGCGTAGCCTTCCAAGGATGATAAAAGAATTCGGCGCAACGCGTTTCCGATCGTAACACCATATCCTCTTTCAAGAGGCTTAAACTCAAACAACCCGTGAAAATCGTTGGCTTTCTCCATCACGACTTTGTCGGGCATTTGGAATGCTAATATTGACATGGTCTATGCTCCTTTGTTTTTAGTAAATGACAGGTGATCACTCCGTCTGTTACTTTTGCGATCGCATTGTTTGCCCAAAGGCAAGTAAAAAGCCGTCCCGGAAGCCCGGGACGGTACTATATAGAATTACTTAGAGTAAAGCTCGACGATGAGCTGCTCGTTGATATTCTCCGGAATCTGATCTCTCTCCGGAAAAGTAACAAATTTTCCGGTATACTCCTGGCCATCCCACTCCAGCCAGCTGTATTTCTTCGCGCTGTTCAGGGACAGGCTGCTGGTCACCGCCTCCAGGGATTTGGATTTTTCCCGAACGGAAATCGTCTGACCGGGGCGCAGCGAGTAGGAGGCAATGTTGACCACCTCTCCGTCTACAAGTATATGTTTATGCGATACCAGCTGGCGTGCAGAGCGACGGGTCGGAGCAATTCCAAGCCGGTAAACGGTGTTGTCCAGACGGGCTTCGCAGAATTTCAGCATGTTCTCGCCTGTAATTCCGCTCTTCACGGCAGCCCTGTGAAACAGGTTCCGGAATTGTCTTTCCAGAATACCGTACGTATACTTCACTTTCTGCTTTTCTGCCAGTTGCAATGCGTATTCGGATTTTTTACCACGACGTCCGCGGCCATGCATACCGGGAGGGTAATTCTTCTTGGTCAGCGCCTTGCTCGGCCCCATAATGGGCTCACCAAAACGTCTTGCAATTTTAACTTTCGGACCTGTGTAACGTGCCATTATATGTTATTTAAAAATTATAAAATCCCGTCTTCAATTAAGTAACCCCACAGTTCCTAAATTACCAATTGGAAGCCGGCTAACTGTCAAAATGAATTAAACTCTTCTGCGCTTGGGAGGACGGCACCCGTTATGAGGAAGCGGGGTAATATCCCGGATGGTAAGCACTTCGATCCCTGCGTTCTGAATGGTACGGATAGCAGATTCCCTGCCCGACCCGGGACCTTTTACAAATACCTCCGCCTTACGCATGCCCAATTCGAATGCCACCTGGGCAGCCGACTGGGCAGCGGTCTGCGCTGCATAAGGGGTGTTTTTCTTAGACCCGCGGAAGCCCTGCTTCCCGGCAGATCCCCACGAAATCACCTGTCCGGTGCTGTTGGTGATCGAAATGATGATGTTGTTGAAAGACGCTTTGATGTGAACTTGCCCTACAGGCTCTACCACAACGACGCGCTTCTTGGCTTTGTCTTTTCTTTTTCCTTGTGCCATTTTACTGATCTCTGGTCAAATTACGGGGCAGTCGCTCCCGTACTCAATTTTTATTTGGTAGCTTTCTTCTTGTTAGCAACGGTCTTACGCTTGCCCTTACGGGTACGTGAGTTGTTCTTGGTTTTCTGTCCCCGCAACGGAAGGCCTTTCCGGTGACGAAGCCCCCGGTAGCAGGCGATATCCATCAGGCGCTTGATACTCAGCTGAACCTCTGACTTCAATGCTCCTTCTACTTTGAACCCGCTGGCGATGATGGAACGAACAGCTCCCGACTCATCATCCGACCAGTCGATCACCTTCTTGTCCGCATCCACACCGGCCTGACCCAAAATCTTCCGGGCCGAACTACGACCTATACCATAAATGTAAGTAAGAGAAATCTCTCCTCTTTTCTTATCCGGGATGTCTACTCCTGCAATACGTGCCATAAATTTATATTATCCTTGTCTTTGTTTGTACCGAGGATTCTTTTTGTTAATTACATAAACCTTGCCCTTGCGCCGGATCACCTTGCAGTCGACACTACGCTTCTTTACAGATGTTTTAACTTTCATTTTGATTACTATTTATAGTTTTCCTGGTTCGTCTGCGCGCGGCAGACTGTATTACTTCCTATTTATAACGATACACGATCCTGGCCTTCGAAAGATCATAAGGTGACATCTCCAGCTTGACCCGGTCCCCGGGCAGAATTTTGATGTAGTGCATTCTCATTTTGCCGGAAATGTGCGCGATTACCTCGTGCTTATTTTCCAGCTGAACTCTGAACATTGCGTTTGATAATGCTTCCAGGATAACGCCATCCTGTTCTATGGATGCTTGTTTTGCCATTAAAATGATCTTATACTTCCACCATCAGGCTGGTATTTGCCGTAACTTCTTCTATATAACCAAATGTCGTAAGCAGCTCCGCTTTCCCTTTCCTGACCGCAACTGTATGCTCAAAATGTGCGGAAGGCTGCCGGTCCGAAGTTCTGATAGTCCACCCGTCACGTTCCTGGAACACGCCTTTCTTACCCAGGTTGATCATCGGCTCAATGGCCAGCACCATCCCCTCCTTCAGCAAGGCGCCCTTGCCTTTCTTCCCGTAATTCGGCACTTCCGGACCCTCGTGCAGATCCCGGCCTACACCGTGCCCCACCAGCTCCCTCACCACCGAATAGCCGAAACCCTCTACATAATGCTGTACTGCAAAACCTATATCGCCGATCCTGGAGCCGTCGACGGCCTGTTCGACCGCCAAAAATAAGGATTTTTTTGTTCTGGCAAGTAACTGCCGCACTTCATTTGCCACCTCGCCCACCGGGTAGGTATAGGCGCTGTCGCTATGAAATCCGTTCAGCTTCACACCGCAATCCACCGAGATGATGTCTCCTTCCTTCAGCTCGTAAGGTCCCGGGATCCCGTGAACCACCACTTCGTTTACTGAGACACACAATGAACCCGGGAAACCGTTAAAGCCCTTGAATGAAGGGTGTCCCCCGTGGTCGCGGATAAATTCTTCGGCCACACGGTCCAGGCGCGCCGTCGAAACGCCCGGCTTGATCCACCTGGCCACCTCTGCGTGCGCCCTCCCGAGCACATCGCCGCTCTGCCTGATTAATTCAATTTCCTGATCTGTCTTCAGGTATATCATCTTAGACGGCAAGGCTCTCTGTTCTTCCTTTCACACGTCCCGACTTCATCAATCCCTCGTAACGCCTCATCAGCAGGTAGCTCTCAATCTGCTGCAAAGTATCCAGGACCACACCCACCATAATCAGCAGGGAGGTGCCCCCAAAGAACTGTGCAAAGGAAGTTGCCATCCCCAGCAAACTCGCGATCGCCGGGAAAATCGCCACCGCCGAAAGCATGATGGCTCCCGGGAAAGTAATGTGGTCCAGCACCGAGCCGATATATTCCGAAGTCTGCGGACCCGGCTTGATGCCCGGGATGAAACCGCCCCCTCTTTTCATATCTTCCGATATCTGCTGCGGGTTTACCGAAATCGCAGTATAGAAGAATGTGAAAATAATGATCAGCGCTGCCAGCAGCACGTTGTACTGCCAGGAAGTATAGTTTGCAAACGTAGTCGCGATATTGGCCGCCGTATCGCTCCGCTCCGCAAAGAGCTGGGCGACGGTAGACGGGATAAACATCAGCGCCTGCGCAAAAATAATCGGCATCACGCCGGCAGCATTTACCTTAAGCGGCAGATACTGGCGTTGTCCGCCCATCACCTTGTTTCCCACCACCTGCTTGGCGTACTGGATAGGGATCTTCCGGACCGCCTGCGTCAGCATCACCGCCGCCATGATCACAAAGTAAAGCGCCACAAGCTCCAGCACAAAAATAAGGATTCCCCCGCCGCCTCTGGTGTTGGCCTCCTGGATGATCGCCGCCGGGAACCGGGACACGATCCCGATCATAATCAGCATGGAAATACCGTTACCCACGCCCTTATCGGTGATGCGCTCACCCAGCCACATACAAAACATCGTACCCGACGTGATGATGAAGATGGACGAAATGGTAAACATGGATCTCGATACCAGGAGCGCTTCGTCAGGAATCGTAGTGTTCAGGTAAGTTAAACCCTGTGCCAGTGTAACGATAATGGTCAGTACCCGGGTGATCTGGTTGAGCTTCTTCCGTCCCGACTCCCCTTCCTTCTGCATCTTCTGGAAATAGGGCAGCGCCATGGTAAGCAGCTGGATCGCGATGGACGCAGAGATGTAGGGCATGATCCCCAACGCAAAAATGGAAGCATTGCTGAATGCGCCTCCCAGGAAAGTGTCAAGCAGCCCCAGCAAGCCCTGGGAAGATATGTTCATCCTGTCGGGCTCCACTCCGGGAAGTACAACATGCGATCCCAGCCGGAACACAGTTATAAACAATAAAGTGTTGAGAATACGTGTTCTCAACTCCTCTATTGAAAAAATATTTTTAATCGTCTCGATAAATCTTTTCATACTGCAAGGGTTGTACTACCTATTGTACAGGGCTGTTGTTCAACTATACCGAAAGCATTACAATTTCACCGCTTTACCGCCTGCTTTTTCGATAGACTCCGTTGCCGAAGCTGAAAAGCCGTGTGCGTGTACCTCTACGCCCGCTTTCAGCTCACCACGGTTCAGGATCTTTACGAGATCGTTTTTACCTACAAGACCATTGGCCCGGAGCAGCGCGAACGTGATCACCTGCTCTCCTGTTTTCTCGGCCAGTCCCTGGATCACATCCAGGTTCAGCGCCTTGTACTCGACCCTGTTGATATTTTTAAACCCGAATTTGGGGACACGTCGCTGAAGCGGCATCTGACCTCCCTCAAAACCGCGCTTGGCGCTGTATCCTGAACGGGACTGCGCTCCTTTGTGCCCGCGGGTAGAAGTACCACCCCTACCGGATCCTGTTCCGCGTCCTACACGCTTGTTTGCTTTTACAGAACCGGCCGCCGGCTTTAATGTACTGAGATTCATGTTATATAGACTTTTAAATAGCTTCTACCTTAACCAAGTGGCTCACCTTGCGGATCATACCGGCAATAGACTCCGTATTTTCCTTCTCCACGGAACGGTTGATTTTACCTAAACCAAGCGCCTGGATGGTACGTTTTTGCGTTTCGGGACGCTTGATCGTACTTCTGACCTGAGTAATGCGAACTTTTGACATTTTGATGATCAATTGTAGCCGGATTGTCTGAAGAGACAGCTCAGCCGTTGAATACTTTCTCCAATTTTACGCCTCTCTGGAAAGCGACCTGGTGAGGAGCCCGCATTTTGAGCAGCGCGTCCACCGTAGCCTTCACCACGTTGTGGGGGTTTGACGAACCTTTGGACTTCGCCAATAC
Organism: Telluribacter sp.; assembly: GCA_040394275.1. GTDB lineage: Bacteria > Bacteroidota > Bacteroidia > Cytophagales > Spirosomataceae > JBEBSO01. The sequence continues at coordinate 5,789 of JBEBSO010000009.1, read as the reverse complement.
GTCGTTGATACCGGCAGCTTCCAGCACGGCGCGCATCGCACCACCCGCCAGGACGCCTGTACCCTGTGCAGCCGGCTTGATCAGCACCAGGCCGCCGCTGAACTTACCGACCATTTCATGCGGTACGGTCGTTTTCAGCAGGGGAACCTGGTACAGGTTCGTTTTGGCGTCCTCGATGCCGTTGGTGATCGCGTCGGTCACCTCATTGGCTTTACCCAGACCGTAGCCGACGACACCTTTGCCGTCACCTACCACCACAATCGCCGAAAAGCTGAAGCGACGACCTCCTTTTACCACTTTTGCTACGCGGTTGATCGCAACAACCCGCTCTTTAAGCTCTGATTCGTTTACCTTTACAGGCCTTATATTCTGCGACATGTCTTTGAATCTATCTTATTAGAAATGAAGGCCACCCTCACGGGCTGCATCGGCCAATGCTTTAACTTTTCCATGATACAGGTACCCGTTCCGGTCAAATACCACCGTGGTCACTCCGGCCTCCTTTGCTTTCTGTGCAATACTCCGGCCCACCTCGGAAGCCGCGCTGACGTTGGTATTCCACTTCTTTTCGCCAAGCTCCAGGGACGATGCGCTCAGAAGGGTCACTCCTTTTTCATCATCCACAAGCTGTGCGTAAATATTGGTGTTAGAACGGTATACGGTCAGACGCGGACGCGCTGCCGTACCTCTGATCCGTTTGCGGATGTGGTATTTAAGCCGCTGCCTTCTGTCGCTCTTTATAGTCGCCATGATATTCTGAACTTAATATTTCGAAATTATTTCTTAGAGGCCGATTTACCCGCTTTGCGACGCACCTGCTCGCCCACAAACCGTATACCTTTACCTTTGTAAGGCTCGACTTTGCGCAGCGACCTGATCTTGGCCGCCACTGCGCCGATCAGCGCCTTATCGATACCTTCCAGGATCACCTTCGGGTTCTGTCCTTTCTCGGTAACCGCGGTTACTTTGATTTCGGAAGGAATCATCAGGAAGATATTGTGCGAATAGCCCAGGGTCAGCTCGAGGACGTTGTTGCTCACCGCGACCTTGTAACCTACCCCGATGATCTCCAGTTCGATCCTGTAGCCGTTGCTCACCCCCGTCACCATATTGTTGATCAGCGAACGGTACAGCCCGTGCAGTGCCTTGTGACGCTTCTGCTCCGTCGGGCGCTTTACGCGGACCACTCCTCCCTCTTCCTCTACAATGATATCGCGGTCCACACTCTGGGTCAGGGTACCTTTCGCCCCCTTCACAGACACCACGTTACTTGCATCGACCGAGACCGAAACCCCTGCCGGCAATTGTATAATTTTATTTCCTATGCGAGACATCTCTAAATGTATCTATAATTTAGTAAACAAAACATAAAACCTCACCGCCCACATTCAGCGTTCTCGCTTCTTTATCTGTAATGACCCCTTTCGATGTAGAAAGGATCACCGTACCCAGACCGTTCAGTACCCGCGGAAGCGATCCTGCTCCCGAATACTTGCGCAGCCCCGGCTTGCTGACACGCTGCAGGCTGACAATCGCAGACTGCTTGGTGACAGGATTGTATTTCAGCGCGATCTTGATCGTACCCTGAGGTCCTGCCTCGTCAAACTTGTAGTTCTGAATATAACCTTTATCATAAAGAACTTTGGTCAGCTCTTTCTTTATATTCGAAGCAGGTATCTCCACCACCCTGTGTTTTGCTTTTATGGCATTTCTGATTCGCGTCAGATAGTCTGCTATGGGATCCGTTACCATATGAATGACTTGTTTAAGAGCTCCCGAAAAAGGAGTGCAAAGTTAAGTATAATTACTGAGAATTGAAAATGAATTACCAACTTGCTTTTGTTACTCCCGGAATCTTTCCTTCAGAAGCCATGTCCCGGAAAAGTACCCGGCAAATGCCGAACTTTCTCATATAGCCTCTCGGACGGCCGGTAATTTTGCAACGGTTATGCAAGCGCACTTTAGAAGAGTTGCGGGGTAATTTATCCAACCCAACCCAGTCGCCGGCTTCTTTAAGCTGAGCCCGCTTTTCAGCATATCTGGCTACCAATGCCTGTCTTTTTCTTTCGCGGGCCTTTACTGATTCTTTTGCCATTGTTGCTTATATCTTAAATATTATTTTTTCGAATTTTGAAAAGGCATACCCAGCGCTTTAAGCAGTTCATAGCTCTCTTCATCTGAGTTGGTCGACGTTACAAACGTGATGTCCATACCCGAGATCCTGTTGATCTTGTCGATGCTGATCTCCGGGAAAATGATTTGCTCCTTCACCCCGAAGGTATAGTTGCCGCGTCCGTCGAATCCCTTGTCGCTGATTCCTTTGAAGTCCCGCACACGCGGCAGCGCCACGGTGGTCAAACGATCCAGAAACTCGTACATGCGTTCTCCGCGGAGGGTTACCTTCGCACCGATCGGCATATTTTCACGAAGTTTAAAGTTCGACACCGACTTCTTGGACAGCGTGGGAACCGCCTTCTGGCCGGTGATCAATCCCAGCTCTTCCACACCCACGTCCACCAGCTTCTTGTCTGCTACCGCAGCACCGATCCCCTTGTTGATCACGATCTTGACGAGCTTGGGGACCTGCATTACCGACTTAAACTGAAACTTATCTTTCAGCTTCGCCACAATCTCTTTCTTGTATGTTTCCTTGCTAATTGGAGTTGCCATTACCTGACTTTTTTAAAGGTGAATTTCCGACCCACCCTGAGTGAATTACTTACTTTCTGCAATAAACTTGCCGGTCTTTTTGGAATAGCGCTGAAGCTTTCCCTTCTCGTTCAGCTTGCGGCCCGTACGGGTCGCTTCGCCTGTTGCGGGGTCCACCAGCTTCACGTTGCTGATATGGATGGATCCCTCTCTTTTCTCGATGCTTCCCTGCGGGTTCTGTGCGTTGGGCTTAAGGTGCTTGGTAATCATATTGACGCCCTCTACCAATACGCGCTGCTTTTCTACGAGCACCTGCTTAATACGACCGGTTTTACCCTTGGCGTTTCCGGCGATCACCAATACGGTATCCCCGGTCCGTACGTGCCTTTTTGCGGGTAAATTAGCTTTGATAGTTCCCATTGTTTGTATCTTTTGTCAGGCTGGTGAATTATAAAACTTCAGGAGCCAATGAAATAATTTTCATAAACTGCTTCTCGCGAAGCTCACGGGCTACGGGGCCGAAAATACGGGTGCCGCGCGGCTCGTCGTTGTTGTTGAGAAGAACGGCGGCGTTGTCTTCAAAACGGATGTAGGTGCCATCCTTGCGGCGGACCTCCTTCTTCGTCCGCACAACTACCGCTTTGGAAACCGTTCCCTTCTTGATATTGCCGGAAGAAATCGCTGCCTTCACAGTCACCACGATTTTATCTCCCACCGATGCGTATCTCTTTCCGGTTCCTCCGAGTACCCTGATGACGAGTACCTCCTTGGCGCCGCTGTTATCGGCCACCGAAAGCCTGGATTCTTGCTGTACCATTGTTTACTTAGCTTTTTCAATGATTTCTACTAATCTCCAACGTTTGTTCTTGCTCAGCGGGCGCGTCTCCATCACCCGGATCGTGTCGCCGATGCCACATTCGTTGTTTTCATCATGCACCATCAACTTGGAAGTTTTCTGAACGAACTTACCGTATATCGGGTGCTTCACTTTCCGCTCAACGGTAATTACAGCGGATTTCTCCATCTTGTTGCTTACCACACGGCCGATTCTTTCCTTACGAAGATTTCTTTTTACTGTCTCCATTTTTCAGCTTCTTTTACAAATTATTGCTGTGAATTCGATTTTGCCGAGATCGCAGTAAGAAGACGCGCAATTTCCCTGCGGCTTGACTTGATGCGAATCGGGTTTTCAATAGGAGAAACCGCGTGGGCAAATTTCAATCTGAGCAAACGTTCTCTCTCCTGAGCTACCTGCTCCCTGAGCTGTTCCACTGTAAGAGCACTTATGTCTTGTTTTTTCATCACTTAGTTTCGTTAGCAGTTCCGAACTGGCGGATAGTTAATTAATCCGCCTGATAATCACGCCTTACTACAAATTTTGTCCTGATCGGCAATTTCTGCGCGGCTAACCTCAGCGCCTCGTTGGCTATGTCAAGACTCACCCCGGTAGCTTCAAACAGGATCGTGCCGGGCTTAACAGGCGCTACCCAGTACTCGGGCGCTCCCTTACCCTTACCCATCCGTACCTCGGCTGGTTTCTTAGTGATGGGCTTATCCGGGAAAATACGGATCCACACCTGTCCTTCACGCTTCATTGCACGCGTCACGGATATCCGGGCCGCTTCTATCTGCCGTGCGGTAATCCAACCCGGCTCTAGCGCTTTGATCGCGAAAGATCCAAAGGCAATCTGATGCCCACGTGAAGCAACACCGTCAAAGCCTCCTTTGTTCTTTTGTTGCTTGCGAAATCTGGTTCTTTTCGGCTGTAACATAATATGGTTTGTTTGAGCGGCTCCTGTTGTCCGGAAGCAGCTACGTCAAATTACTTCTTCCTTCTGTTATTGTTGTTGGTATTGCTGTTGCGCCTGCGCCGATCGCGGTCTCCGCCTTCGCCTCCCCGCTCGCCTCTTTCACGGTCTCCGCCGCGGCCTCTGTCGCGTCCGCCACGCTCGCCGGAAGCACGCTCCGGACGATCGCCGGCTGCGGCGGCCACCCCGGGCGTAAGATCACGCTTCCCGTACAGCTCGCCTTTGAAAACCCAGACCTTGATACCGATCTTACCGTATACCGTCTGCGCTTCCGAAACCGCGTAGTCAATGTCCGCCCGAAGTGTATGCAGGGGGATACGTCCCTCCTTGTATTCTTCGGTACGGGCCATTTCGGCGCCGCCCAGACGGCCTGACAGGCGCAGCTTGATGCCTTGCGCACCCACCCGCATTGCCGATCCGATCGACTGCTTCATGGCACGGCGGTAGGAAATACGCGCTTCCAGCTGCTGGGCGATGGCTTCGCCGACGAGCTTGGCATCGATCTCCGGGCGCTTGATCTCGAAAATGTTGATCTGAACGTCTTTCCCGGTAATCTTTTTCAGCTCCTCTTTGATCCTATCGACCTCAGCGCCGCCTTTCCCGATCACGATACCCGGGCGCGCCGTGTGAATCGTCAGCGTGATCCGCTTCAGCGTACGTTCGATAACGATCCGCGAAATCGCTCCCTTCGGTATACGGGCCTGGATATATTTTCTGATCTTTTCGTCTTCGACTAATTTGTCAGAGAAATCCTTGCCGCCATACCAGTTAGAATCCCATCCTCTGATGATTCCTAGCCTTAAACCTATAGGATTAACCTTTTGTCCCATTTATTTTTCGGTTTTCTTTTTCTGTTTTGATTATTCAGCCGGTTGCGACTTGTTGTCTACCACAACTGTGATGTGATTGGATCTCTTGCGAATCCTGTGCGCTCTCCCCTGCGGGGCGGGACGCAGCCTCTTCAGCATTCTTCCGCCGTCAACAAACACCGTCTTCACGTACAGACCCGCATCTTCGATCTTGATATCCTCGTTACCCTGCTGCCAGTTTGCTACCGCCGACAGCAAAACCTTATGGAGTACCGGAGATCCGCTCTGTGGCTGAAACTTCAGGATGGCCAACGCTTTACTGACCTTCTGTCCGCGGATCAGGTCGGCAATCAGCCGCATCTTCCGGGGAGAAGTAGGTACATTACGTAAAATTGCTCTTGCTTCCATGTTCTTATAGTTAGCAACCGCTACGGCCGGGGCCGTCCGGTCTATCTTCTATTTATTTTCTACCTTTATCTTTTTTAGCTGCATGTCAGCGGAAATTCCTTGTTGGCGCAAATTC
>JBEBSO010000008.1:0-21642 GCA_040394275.1 Telluribacter sp. | reverse complement strand
CTATTTCAACCGGGTAAATATGGCCGGTGCCAATGACTACTGGGAATCGGGGCCGGCCAACCCGCACCTGGTGCTGGCAGACCTGGTCCGCATTTTTCATCCGGGGCTTTTGCCCGGTCATGAATTGATCTACTATAAACAAATCAGATGATGGGCGTACCTCAGCTTGCTCCGGCCCGGGTCAGGAAGCGGTATGGAAACGCAGGGTGGACCGGCGGGCTGATGTTTGTACTTTTCCTGGCGTGTACGGTCGTTTTTTTTGCCGATGTCCTGCTGGGACCTGTGGAGGTTCCTTTCCGGCAGGTAATCCGTATACTGGCGACAGGGGAGGCGGATACCCCGGCCTGGGTGTACATTGTGGAGAAAATACGGCTGCCCAAAGCCGTGACGGCGGTATTGGCAGGGTGTGCGCTTTCGGTGAGCGGGCTGCAGATGCAGACCCTGTTTCGAAACCCCCTGGCGGGGCCGGCCGAATTGGGCATCACGGCGGGCGCCGGTTTGGGTGTGGCGGCGGTGATGCTGACCAGCGGGGGAGCTGTCCATGCCTATGCAATCAGGCAGCTGGCGCCGGATGGCGGCTGGCTGATCGCGGGGATGGCCTCGCTGGGCTCCGCTCTGGTGCTGATGGTAGTGGTGCTGATCGCCGGCCGGGTTCGTGACCATGTCGTGATGCTCATTGTGGGAGTGATGATCGGGACCCTGACCATCTCGGTCATAAGCCTCTGGCAATACTTCAGCCGGCCGGAGCAGCTGCAGGAATTTATTTTCTGGACCTTCGGATCACTCGGCGGGGTCACCGGGACCCAGCTGCACGTGCTGTCGGCAATAACCCTGGCCGGCCTGTGCGTGGCTTTTGCCTCGTCTAAATTGCTCAACGCGCTGCTGTTGGGTGAGCATTATGCACAGACGATGGGGATTTCGGCAGGAAGAGCGCGTACAATCATCCTGCTGAGCACCAGCCTGCTGACCGGGAGCGTGACGGCATTCTGCGGACCGATCGGCTTTATCGGCATCGCCGTGCCTCATATTGTCCGGTCGCTGTTTGACAGCGCCGATCATAAAGTGCTTATTCCCGGGTGCTGTCTTACGGGAAGCCTGCTGATGCTGGTCTGCGACCTGGTGACCCAGCTGCCCGGCAGTGACAGCGTGCTGCCGGTGAATGTCGTTACCTCGTTGCTGGGTGCGCCGGTGGTGATATGGGTAATCATGAGCCATAACAATTTAAGATCTTCATTCTGATGAGTGCGGCGTCTTCTGTATTGTCTGCCGAAAACCTGGTTGCCGGCTATAAAAGAAAGGGAGCCGGACGAAGTGAGATCCTGCGCATTCCCGCGCTGACGATCCGCAAGGGAGAGCTGATCGGTCTTCTGGGCGCAAACGGAAGCGGGAAGTCCACGCTGATCAAAACGTTGGGATGCCTGCAGCCGCCCCTGGACGGTGAAATCAGCATGGGGGGCGTCCCCCTCGCGCAGCTGTCGCCGGGAGCGCTGGCGCGGCGGCTGAGCCTGGTGCTGACCGACCGCGTGAGTACCGGAAACCTGTCTGTATACGAGGTGGTTGCCCTCGGCCGTATCCCCTATACGGACTGGTTGGGGCGGTTGACGCGCGACGACGAAGCGGTGATCGGCCACTCTCTGGAGATTACCGGAGCCGGCAGCCTGAAAAGCAGGAAGCTCGGCAGCCTGAGTGACGGAGAACGGCAGAAGGTGATGCTGGCCAGGGCGCTTGCGCAGCGGACGGAGCTGATCATACTCGATGAGCCGACGGCTCACCTGGATCTGCCCCACCGGATCGGGATGATGCAGCTGCTGCGCAGGCTCGCAAGGGAGGAAAACAAAGCCGTTTTGTTGTCCTCCCACGAATTGGAGCTGACCCTTCAGGCCGCCGACAAGCTGTGGCTGCTGGCAGATGGCGGGCTGACAGCCGGGACGCCCGAGGACCTTGTGCTGAACGGTGCGTTCCGGAATATTTTCCGGCAGGAAGGCGTTCGTTTTGACAGGATGAGCGGCAGTTTTGCAATGGATCTGCCTTCGCCCCGTATGCAGATCTTTGCCGCGGGAGAAGCTGTCGCGCTTCACTGGCTGGGAAAAGCGCTGGCCCGGGAGGGCATCGGGCTGGCCGGTCCGGCAGGCGGTGATTTTTCAGTAACGGCAGGCACCGATGCGGAGGGGTATTTCTTCAAAGGCAGCTCCCCCGGGGGGGCGGCTGAGTTCCGGTCGGTGGAAGCTGCGGTAGCCTGGCTATTGCGGGTGTCGGCGTCGCCCGGTCCATCCGCCGGCGGGCTTGGTAACGGTTGAGCGTCGCTGCATGACCTCTCCACTTCGGGTCGCCGGCCGGCGACCCGAAGGTACACAAAAAAGGCCGCCCTATCGGACAGCCTCCCTGTAAGCAGGTAAATGGTGAGGAATATATGAAATAAAGCTTTTGGCCGCAGTTGCGAAAGCCGACTCAATCCCTATACTCCTCGTCCCGGCTTATACCAGGAAAGACTAAATTTCCATACCAGGCGTGAAAATGACGCTTCCCGGCGTTCCGATCGCCGGATCAGTGAACAGATCAGAAAAAAAAGTAGCAATACAGGAAATGTTGGGGAAAATTATACACGCTGCTTCCCGTCCATCCCGCAGTACCCGCATCATTTTCCGGTAGATCCGGAAAGACGGAAATTTGTTTTTAATCTGAAATTATTGTCAGATATTGGGTGGGAAAAATCACATTAACCTCACATAAGGATCATATCTCGTATGAAAGCCGAGCACAATGACCGAAGGGAGTTTCTGAAGGCGTTCGGAGCCCTTTCTCTGGCCGGGGGAATCACCCCCGCTTTTTCCGGGACGCTGTCGCCGGAACCGGATGCGACGGATCGGGCGCCTGATCTGGTTTCCCTTTCGCCGCTTCAGGTATTTGATGTCCTGGACCTGGATCGCCCCGGGCTGGAGAAAGTCAGGGCTGCGCTGCAGAACAGCGGCAGAGATGCTGCCCTGGCGGAGCTCCTGGCCTATTACAGGAAGAAATATCCTGCCCCTGCGGCTTTGGAGCCGGAGACTGCGGAAAACGGGAAAAAAGTGCTGGCCCGGGCCGACAGGCTGGAAATTCCCGAATTTCAGTGGGGGCCTTACCCGGCGGCCGCCTATCCCTCTCCCATCGACTGGGCGTATGATCCGGCAAAAGACATCGAATGGGTAGCCTCCGTATACAGGTTCAGTTGGGCCGGCGTGCTTGTAAAAGCCTATCAGCTTACCGGGGACCCGCGTTATGTCCGTACTTTCGTCAGGCTTACGTCCGATTGGATCGGAAAGCACCAGCTGGAGAAATCCATGAGCGCCGTCCACCCGGTTTATACCTATTGGAAAGGGTATGCGTGGCTGGATCTTCAGACGGGGATCCGGGCGACCAATATATCCCTGGCTTTTCGTTCGTTTGTACATTCAGAGGCATTTACGGCCGATTTCCTGGGCGTGTTGCTGGCAAGCATGTATGATCACCAGCACAAAACGGAGCTCCTGCCCATGAACAACGTACACAACAAGGCGGTGTTTGAGCAGCGTGGCTTTGTGAACGTGGTCTACACTTTCCCGGAGTTCAGGGACAGGGACAGGTGGCTGGACATGGCACTGGAACGGACCACTGAAAATATGCTCGCCCAGACCACGACGGACGGTGTGCAGAAGGAGTGGTGCGGCGGCTATCATCTCGGCGTATACCGTGATATTCTTGAAATTGAAGAGCGTTACCGTTCGATGGGACGGAAAGTATCGCCCAAATACATGGAGCGGCTGAAGGCCATGGCCGATCACATCTTCTGGCTGGCTACCCCCGAGCTGTCTTTCCCGATGTTCGGAGATACCTCCCGACATCTTCCTTCTTCCCCCGACCGGAAGACCTGGGCTTTGTACCCGATCCTTACGGAGGCGTCCCGTCGTTTTAACGAGCCGCGGTTTTCTGCCCTGGCCGACCTGAAGACCGCCGGACTTCCTGCGAACGGAAGCCGGTCTTTTGCCGAGGCCGGCTTGTTTGTGCTGCGCAAGGGTTGGGATACCCGGCAGATTTATATGGCGCTCCACTGCTCTCCTCCCGGGATCAGCACCCACGATACCGCCGATAACGGTACCTTCGAGCTCTATGCCTACGGCAGGTGGCTTATGCCTGACAGCGGGTTTTATCTGTATGGGCGGAATAACCCCGAGCGGGACTGGCACCGCCAGACGAAAGTGCACTCCACCCTGACGGTAAACGGGAAAGATACGGAGCAGATCGGCCGTCAGCTGAGCTGGGTAAGCGGTGCCGACCAGGACGTGCTTTGTGTGGAAAACAATTCTTACCGGTACTTCACACACCGGCGTACGGTTTGGCTGGCAGGTAAAACTTCCGCTCAGCCCTTTTTTGTCATCGTGGATGAGGCCATCGGCGATCTGAAGGGAGACATAGAGGTTCATTTCCCGATGGCGCCGGGTACCCTGACGGTGGATGAGGCAAAAAGGCGGATCGTCACCGGTTTCGATGATGCAAACCTGCTTATCGAAGTGGCCGGCAAAAAGGCGCTGACGTTCCGGCAAACAGAAGGATGGACATCGCCGACTTACGGTAAACGGGAGAAGCGCCCGGCTGTTTCGGTGGTTCAGACAGGTCAGGCGCCTACGGTATTCGTGTCGGTACTGGTGCCGTACAAAGGACGGACCGCCCCGGACGTCCTGCTGGAGACTGACCCGGGCACCATAATGGCCGGTGACCGGGAAATAAAGATCGGGGTCAAAGTAGGCGGGAAAGCCCATACGCTGACACGCCGGTTGTAAAGTGTGGAAAGGAGAGCCATCGTGCCGGATTATGGAATGGGCCATCAATACTTACGCACTGCAGGTCATATACAGTTACACCTTTTGAATTTTTTATTTATTATGAAGCATATGCGGGTTATCCTCTTTGTGCTCAGCCTGCTTTTTTCCGGTGCCGCCAGAACGCTTGCTGCCCAATCGGTGTGGCCGGAAGGAGTGATCGGAGGACTTCGTCACACCGGTGCCGTACATTTTTATGCAAAGCCGGGGAAGCTGGAGGTGACGGTCTACCGGCAGGGAACCGCCCCAAGGGCCGGCTCGGACCGGGGATTGATCGCGAGCCTTACCGGTCCGGACGGGGCCCTGCTTGCGGAGGCCGGGCTGGAGGATGTGCAGGTCCAGCCGCTTCAATCGGTAACACTGGCGGCAGAGGTGGAAAATGAAGGAGTATATACCCTTTTTTTTACGGCCAACCAGGATCAGTATCTTACCAGTCAGCAGATCGGGTTCAGCACGAATGCAGAGAAGTTTATGATCAATTCGGGCGTCGGGCACACGGATACCAAACGGGAGGAGCCCATCCAGCTTACGGGTGACGACCGGCCTTTTTCCGTTTTCTTTACACCGAATCACCGGGAGGTTTCCCTGTCTGTGTCCCAGCTGGGAACGCTGGCAGGAGAGGTGACGCTGAGAAACCCGTCAGGAGTACCGGTCCGGTCGGAAATGATCCGCGACGGGGCGGTCCGGTTGTCGGGAGTGCCGGCAGACCAGCCGGGGCTTTGGGAGCTGCGCTTGCCGGCGCAGCGCGGCCGGATCCTGATTGATGGCCTGAACCATGAGTTTGACGGTACTCGGAAGCCGCTGCCGGTATGGACAACGGATCGGAAAGCCTATTTCGACCTGGGCGCGGTCCACTGGCTGCTGGCGCCCAGGAGGGTTTCCGCACAGGTGCAGAAAGGAGACAGGGGCAGCTTCGAATTCTCGGTGTTCAACAACACCGGCAGCGAAATGCCCGTAAGGCTTCATGTAAAGCCGGTAGGTGATGTTTTTCGCCTTTTATCGGCGGACAGAAGGGAGCTCGTGGTGGCCCCCGGCAAAGAGCAGAAAATACAGGTCAGCTATGTGCTGAAAGCGCCGCTGACGGACCAAGCCGTAAATTTCTATGTGCTGGCAGAGGAGATAAAAACCGGGTTGAAGAGTGTTTCGCTGGCTGAAATCAGGCCGGAAAACAAAGACATCAGTATGGGCCTGCCGATCCGGCTCCGGCTTTTTGAGCACGATCAGTTCCAGTTTTCCCACAAGCCCGGGTACCCGCGCGACAACCAGTTTTATTTTGACCGGGATAACCGCCCGTGGATGATCGGGACCGACGGCATACGTGTGCTTACCGGTAAGGGATGGACGACGCTGAAGCTGCCGCTCAACGGGAAAATCAGCTACCCGTATACAAATATGGGGAGCGACAGGGAAGGGAATATGTACGCCGTGGCGGAGGCGGAAGGCGCAGCCCACCTGGTCAGGGTCAACGCCGCCACGCTGAAGCCGGCGATGCTGCGGTTACCTGCCGGAGGCGGATACTACCTTGAAACATTTATGGGAGGGAAAGAGTCGGTTCATCTCCCGGTGCTGACCAGGTACCTCCGGGATAGTACCAAAAAGGAGCTGGGAAGGTGGGGAAAGGTACACAAGCTGGTCCTTTATGTGCCGGAATACAGCCGCGGCGCATTGCGCATCCGGGATTCGGTGCTGGTCAGTGACAACTGTGTCGGCATGAGCGCGCATTCGGGAATGCCCAATACCATGGCGTCGGATGGGGATCTTGTCCATCTTGTCTGGGGGGAAACCAGCCCGCCGGAAAAAAAGGATCCCGGGGTGCCGACTTATACGATCACGTACGACCGGAAAAACCGGAAGCTCGGAAAGCCGGTCTTCCTGGCCTATTCTCCTCCCGTAAACGATGCACACAATATTTCATCGATCCTGGTAAGCAAAGACGGCAGGCGGCATGTGGTGATCGGCGCGCACGGCCGGCCGTTTCAATACCTGAGCGCGCCGCGGCATTCGGACAGCTGGAGCAGTCCCGTAAATATTTCCACGCTCGGACAGACTTATGTGGGTGCCGTAATGGATCCCGGAGGGCGTATCCACCTGGTTTGCCGGGTCTGGCGTGACGGCCGGGTATCGCCAGGCAGGTTCGAAGCGGCGCTTTATTACCAGCGCATGGAAGCCGATGGAACCTGGAGCGAGCAGGTGCCGATGGCTTTACCGCCTTTGCCGGGTTACAGCATCTATTACCAGCGGGCCATGATGGACCGGAAGGGGAATATAATGGTCTCGTTCGGGTACTGGTCCACCTGGTCGGCCTACCGCGAGAGCTACCGGAATCCGCCTACCGTACGCAACCTGGCCAGCTATCGCATGGTGCTGGAGTCGCCGGACGGGAAGCGTTGGAATACCCTTACGGAAAGGAAGCTGCTGACCGGCATGGGAATCGCAGAAGAATGAACCGGACCACCGGTGCCTGCGGGCAAAGGCAACGCTAATGCCGGGAACGGGCCTGTAAGTGTGAATTTTGATGAGGTGTTGAATTTTGAAGTCAGATATTATGAAGTGGAAAAATGTAGTGATGTGGAAGTGCATACTCGTAATGACGGGATGGTTTTGGATACTGGCCATGATGCCCGGTTTTGCGCAGGACCGGCAAATGCCCGTTTTCCGGGATGGAGACAGGGTATGCTTTGTGGGAAACAGTATTACAAACAACGGGTTGTTCTACAATTACCTGAACCTTTATTATGCCACCCGGTACCCGGACCGGAAAGTGACTTTCATCAACTGCGGTATTTCGGGAGATGTGGCGCAGCGTATCCTTGACCGGATGGAAAGCGACATACTGGTTCATAAGCCGACCTGGTCGGTGCTGATGGTGGGCATGAACGACGTCAGCCACGGATTGTATGCCGGGTCCAGGCAAAACGAGGCAGGTATCCAGGAGAAAAAGGAGCGTGCGCTGGAATTGTACCGGCAGAACCTGGAGCTGATTATCGTCAGGCTCCTGGAAGGAGGAAGGAAGCTGATTCTCCAGAAGCCGACCATCTACGACGAGACGGCCGTCGGCGACAGGGAAGTGGCCGTGGGGATCAACGACGCGCTCCGGAAATGCGCGCACATCACACAGGTGCTGGCGGATAAGTACAGCCTTCCGGTAGTGGACTACTGGACGCTGATGACCGGGTTGAATGCCAAGATCCAGGCAAGGGATCCCGCTGCGACCATCATCGGGAAAGACCGCGTACACCCCGGAGCGCCGGGTCACCTCGTCATGGCCTATGGCTTTTTGAAAGCCACCGGCGGCAGCACCTACGTGTCAAGGATGTCGATCCGGCGGGGGGCTTCGAGGACAAACCGGGCCAGTGTCAATGTGACCGTCTCGGACTTGAGCTACCGGAAGGAAGCCATCTCCTTTAAGGCCAGGGAGGGCGCCCTCCCTTTTCCCGTCAGTGCGGAGGCAGCTCCGGCTTTGGATCTCATTCCTTTTTCGGACGAATTCAATCAGGAGCTATTGCGGGTGGCAGACCTGCCGCCGGGCCGGTTCGATCTATTTATCGACGGGGAAAAGATCGGGACCTATCCTGCGGAGGAATTCAGATCAGGCTTGAACCTGTCCTTTATCCAGACAACGCCCCAATACAGGCAGGCGGTGGCGGTCAGGGATCTGCTGGACGAATACCGTCGTGAAGAATCTTATCTGCGTACCATAAAAACGGTAGAAATTCACCATCTGCCGTCCGATCTGCAGGACACGACGCTTGCAGTGCAGGAAGCCTTCCTGAACAAACGCTTCGGGGAAAGCTATGCCAACAGTCCCTCGGCAGCACGTTATCAACAGCAATTCAGGCTCTATTCCGTCAACAAGCCCCGGCAGAAGGAGATCGGGGAGAGGTTGTCCGAGATCCTGGAGCTTGTAGCGAAGTCGGGCCGGCCCCGGGAGCATACCTATAAAATTGCCAGATCGGCCCCATAGCCCCATCTGTATAAGACCTTGTTTTTTCGCTGCAGTTTAATTTTTAAACCATTTTATGAAATGAGTCATAAGCACAATGCCTACTTACTCCTCTTTTTATTATTCGCCTTCGGCCGGGCTTGGGGCCAGGATACCGCCAGGCCCGCGGTCGTTTATACCTGGTGGAATCCCGCAAATGCGCCGGTTAAGGTGCTGGAAGGCCAGGGATGGACGGAAGGACTGAAAAATTACTATCACCGTTTTCCCGGCCGTGCGGAAGAAACCGTGACAAAAAACGTATGGCGGCTGTCGAACCACTCTGCCGGGTTGAATATTCGCTTCAGGAGCAATACGACGGAAATCAAGGTCCGTTATGTGGTAGGCAACAAGACGCCGGGCTATCCCCACATGCCCGCTACCGGTGTGAGCGGCCTGGATCTGTATGCCATTTCGAGCGACGGCGACTGGATGTGGGCCCGGGGAGCTTATTCTTTCCGTGATACCATCGAGTACAGGTTCACCAATCTGATCCCCAATGATCAGTACCACAAATCAGGCCGGGAGTATCGCCTGTACCTTCCCCTTTACAACGAGGTCAAATGGATGGAGATAGGCGTGCCGGAGGGAGTGATTTTCACGCCCCAGTAGCCGCGGGCCGACAAGCCCATCGTCGTATACGGGACGTCCATCGCGCACGGTGCCTGCGCCAGCCGCCCGGGTATGGCCTGGACGACAATTCTCAGCCGGAAAATGGACCGCCCCCTGATTAACCTCGCTTTTTCGGGAAACGGCCAGCTCGACAAGGCGGTCATTGACCTGATGGAGGAAATAGATGCCAGGGTATATATCCTGGACTGCCTGCCCAACCTGGGCGGCCGGGCAAGCCATTCGGCGGAAGAAGTGTACAACCGCATCCTGTATGCCGTCCGCGCCCTGAAAAAACGGAGGCCCGATGTTCCCGTTGTGCTGGCCAGCCATGCCGGGTATACCGAGGAGGCGATCAACCTGCTGCGAAGAAATTCCTACCGGGAAACCAACTCGATCCTGGACAGGGCATTCGCCCAGCTGAAAGCCGAAGGAGTCAGGGATATTTTTTATATACCGAAGGAGGATTTCGGCCAGGACATAGAGACGATGGTGGACGGGACGCATCCGAACGACATCGGGATGATGCGTTATGCGGAAGGCTACGAAAAGCATCTCCGGTATGCGCTGAGGGAGCAGGTGGGGGAAAGCGTCACCGCCCGTCCCCGTACCCAGTACCGGGAGCCGGGCACCTACGACTGGGAGCTTCGCCACCGGGAAATCCTCCGGCAGATCCGGACGGATCCCCCGAAGACCGTGCTGATCGGCAATTCGATTACGCACTACTGGGGAGGTATGCCCAGGGCACCGATCGCAAGAGGAGAAAAGTCGTTTGTACAGACCTTCGGCAGCCGGGGGGTGGTGAATCTCGCCTATGGCTGGGACCGCATCGAAAATGCGCTCTGGAGAGTGCACCACGGAGAGCTGGACGGGTTTTCGGCCCGGAATGTGCTGATCAATATCGGGACCAACAATCTCCATCTCAATACGGATGAGGAGATCATAGCGGGGTGGCGGGTGCTGCTGGCCGCCGTGAAAGCCAGGCAGCCGGAAGCGGCCATCACCATGATCGGCATTTATCCCAGGCGGCAGCAGGAAGAGCGGGTAAAAGCCCTTAACCTGAAAATGGCCCAGGTATGCGGAGACCTGAATGTAAACTATGCGGATGTGGGGAAGGTGTTTTTGCAGGCCGACGGGAAAATAGACGAGTCGCTGTTTTCCGACGGGCTTCATCCCAACGCCAAAGGATATGATGCGCTTGGCGCCGCGCTGAAGCCCTGGCTGAAATAAGCGTTTAATAATGGTCCGATCCGGCTGTTTTCCGTATGATAACTGACACAAAACCCATCGACACAATGCAGTTGATTCGTAAATCCTTTATTGTTCTGCTGCTGCTGGCAGTTGCCGAAGTGCCGGCCCAGCTCCGGCTGCCCAACCTGTTCGGCTCTCACATGGTGCTGCAGAGGCAAAAGCCGATTCCTGTATGGGGATGGGCGGCGTCCAATGAAAAGATAACCGTCTCCCTTTCAGGTCCGGGCAAAAGCCAGAGCAGGACCGTCAAGGCGGGTAAGGATGGGAAATGGCTGCTCAGGCTCGATCCGCTGGAGGCCGGCGGCCCTTTCCAGGTAAAGGTAAAAGGAAAGAAGGACCAGCTTACCCTCGAGGATGTATGGATAGGGGAAGTCTGGATCTGTTCGGGCCAGTCAAACATGGAGTGGCCTGTAAGGGCATCCGACCAGGCGGAAAAGGAAATGGCTGCGGGAGATTACCCGATGATACGGCACATTAAAGTAGCCAGGCAGGTCAGCCTGAAGCCCGAGGAGGATATCCCGGCAGCACAGTGGCAGGTAGCCACGCCGGCTACGGTAGGTGATTTTACGGCGGTAGGCTACTTCTTTGCGAGAGATCTGTTCCGGACGCTCAACGTTCCCGTCGGGCTGATCAACAGTTCCTGGGGCGGGACACAGGTAGAGTCGTGGATCAGCAGGGAAGCAATGAACAGCCAGGAGGAGTTCAGGGAGGTAATGGCCCGGCTGCCGGCCTCCGTGGACGATTTTAACTCGGGAAAGAAAAAAGTGCTGGACGACCTCATCATCCGTCAGCAGGGGGCCTTCCCGGGGCAGGAGGAGCTGAAGGCGTGGTCTGCTTCGGATTTCAACCATTCGGCCTGGAAGTCCATGCTGTTGCCGGATCGTTTCGACAGGCAGGAACTGGTCCTGCTCGACGGGGCGGTGTGGTTCAGAAAAGAAGTTTCGCTGCCTGCCGGGGTGGAGGCCAGGCCGTTCGAAATCAGCGCAGGGCCTGTGGATGATTTTGAAACGGTGTATGTGAACGGCGTGAAAGTGGGCGGGTCGACATCAAAATCGGCTGCGGCACGGGTTTTTGCGGGTGCAGCGGGTGTGCTGAAACCCGGGAGGAATGTAGTGGTCATCAGGGTGGAAGATGCAGGCGGAACAGGCGGATTTACCGGCAAGCCGGAGCAGATGTGGATCAGGCAGGCCGGGTTCGAGCAATCACTGGCCGGGGACTGGCACTACAGGGTGGAGTCTTCGGTAGACAACAGGCAATTTGTGGGGCCCAATTCAATGGGCACGCTGCTGTACAACTCGATGATCTCCCCGCTTATCCCGGTTGCTTTCCGGGGTGTGATCTGGTACCAGGGTGAATCGAACGCCGGCAGGGCCTACCAGTACCGCAAGTCGTTCCCGCTGATGATCAGCGATTGGCGAAGCAGGTGGAAGGAAGACTTTCCCTTCCTTTTTGTGCAGCTGGCGGCCTTCAATGCGGCCAACGGTGACAGCGAAAAGGGGAGCACCTGGAGCGAGCTCCGGGAGGCACAAACGATGACCCTGGCCAGCCTGCCCAATACCGGTATGGCGGTGACAGCCGATATCGGGGAATCAAGGGATATCCACCCCAGGAACAAGCAGGATGTCGGGAAGCGTCTGTCGCTCAGCGCGCTGAAAATTGCCTATGGCAAGGATGTCGAGTACAGCGGGCCGGTTTACAAGGCCATACAGCAGACCGGCAACAAGCTGATCCTGAGCTTTGACCATGTAGGTAGCGGGCTGGTGGCCAAAGACAAGTACGGCTATCTGAAGGGATTTGAAGTGGCCGGCTCCGACAGGAAGTTTCACTGGGCCAAAGCGATGATCGAGGGAGATAAAGTGATCGTCTGGTCGGATGAGGTGAGCCATCCGGAAGCGGTCCATTATGGATGGGCGGACGACAACGGGGAGGTGAACCTCTACAACAAAGAAGGGCTTCCCGCGGTACCTTTCCGGACGGATTCCTGGAAGGGACTAACGGAAGAAAACCGCTTCCGTTAGTCCTCCGACTATTATACGGACCCGCCGGCCTGGCCGTTGACGGTCAGCGTATAGGTAATCCGGGCAAGCGGCTCGAACTGGGCCGTCGCCGAACAGTATTTTTCCATGGAAAGCCCGATGGCCCTCCTGATCTTTTCTTCATCCAGGCGGGGGCCGCTGAGGCTGAAGTGGAGCCCGACGCTGCGGAACGGCTTACGCTCCGTGGCGTCTTCTTTTTCCCGTACTCCTTCCACGGAGATCCTGAAATCCGTAATTTCCTGCCTTTGCTTTTTCAGGATCAACACCACATCGATGGCGCTGCAGGAGGCCAGGCCCATCAGGAGCAGTTCCATCGGGCGGACGCCCGCATTGTGTCCGCCGATGTTCGCGGCGGCGTCGGTATGTATTTTTACGTCCGGGGCAGACCCGGTGCCTTCAAAATGAAAAGCATCATCTACCCGCACTAACTCAACTTTCATAGGATCAAGAAGTAAGATTAATATTTTATTTTTAGCAAAAATCCGGTTTCTTTCGGATTCAAACAAGTAACCGCCGGCAGTAGCCTCAAATACATCTCTGCGTGTATACCATATTTAGATATATTTAGTTTTATCATTTAAGCCCGTACTCATGTTCAGATCATCGTTGCTTTTACTCTCATTTCTGTTGCTGGCCGGTATGGCGGCAGCTCAGAAGCCCATTGTCAGGCAGGAGTTTATTTTTGAAAATCCGCCCTTCAAGGAGTGTCATGCGTCCACCATCCTCGAGGTATCGCCGGGCAGGTTTCTGGCGGCCTGGTTCGGGGGAGATCATGAAAAGCACGTCAACGTGGAGATTTGGGTGTCTTCCTGGGAAAAAGGGAAATGGAGCAAGCCTGTATCCGTAGCCGACGGCATTACAGGGGCGGAGCGTTTCCCGACCTGGAACCCGGTGCTGTTCAAATCAAAATCCGGCAAGGTATTCCTGTTTTACAAAGTGGGGCCAAGCCCGTCGAAGTGGTGGGGGATGGTCAAGACTTCCGCAAACAACGGGAAGACATGGTCGGAAGGCGTACGTTTGCCTGAGGGCATTCTCGGGCCTATCAAGAACAAGCCGGAGCAGCTGGCGGACGGAACGATCATTTCGCCCTCCAGCACGGAATCCAACCAGAAGAAAACGGGAATCAACAGCTGGAAGGCCCATGTGGAGATTTCCAAAGACGACGGAAAAACCTGGAAGCTGGTTGAGGTGGATCCCGGTACATCATTTAATGTCATCCAGCCGAGCGTTCTCCTGTACCCCGGCAACCGCCTGCAGATGCTTTGCCGGAGCAAGGACGATGCCATCGTGGAATCCTGGTCAACCGACGGGGGCAATACCTGGAGCAGGATGGCGAAGATCAACCTTCCCAACCCCAACTCCGGGACGGATGCCGTCACCTTGCGCAACGGGACACAGGTGCTGGTGTACAACCCGACCACCCGGGGCAAGCAGTGGGACAACGGCCGCCAGAAGCTGAGTGTCGCCGTTTCCAAAGACGGGGCGGACTGGAAAGAGGTCGTCGTGCTGGAAAACGAGAAAAAAGGGGAGTTCAGCTACCCGGCGGTGATCCAGGCTTCCGATGGAAAGGTCCATATCACTTATACCCACAACCGCAAAAACGTAAAACACGTCGTGCTGGAGCTCTGACCTTATGATCGAAAACCGGGAAGAATACCTCCGCATGTATGAAGTGGAGCGAAACCTGTGGTGGTACCGCACGCTGCATCAGCGGGTACTGGCTACCGTAAGGCGCCATTTCAAAGATAAAAGCATAAAGATACTGGATGCGGCCTGCGGTACGGGAGGGCTGCTGGCGGTGCTGCGCGAAAACGGCTATACCGACCTTTGCGGCTTCGATTACGCCGCCTTTGCCGTGGAATTCTCGGCGGAAAGGGGGCTTGACGTAAGCTTCGGGGATCTTCGCCACGTGGAGCAGTTTCGTCCCGGTGAAACGTATGACGTAATATGCTGCAACGACGCCCTGTACTTTCTGCCTGATGACGGGATTGTCGCGGCGCTTTCCGCGTTCAGGGCGAGATTGAGGCCCGGCGGTATATTGATTGTCAACATCCATGCCTTCCGGGCGTTTGCAGGGACCCACGATCTCGCGGTAGGGAGCTCCAGGAGATTTACCTTCCGGGATTTCCGGGAGTATGCAGGCAAAGCCGGATGGCGCATCGTATACAGGACGTACTGGCCTTTCCTGCTTTCCTTTCCCATTCTGCTGGTGAGGCAATGGCAGCAATACCGGATCCGGAAGGGAAAAATAGACCCGGAGCGGGTCGATTCGGATGTCAGCTACCCGGGCGACCTGGTCAACGGGACGCTGCGTGCGGTGATGGGCCTGGAGGAACGCCTGCTGCCGCGCCGGCCTTTCGGCAGCTCCCTGTTCCTGGTGATGAAATGAGCATAGTGGAAGCGTATAGAAACGGATCGCCGTCCGGCCCTGCAGGATTATTCCCGGCGAATCCGATCTGCCCATAACAATAATAAACCGGGAAAATCCACAGATCAATTCCATCCGGCCTTAGATATCAATAAAAAGATAAACACATAAAAATATACGGCGTAAACCGGCTAACTTTGAGGAGAAGGAAAAATGGACGGTTTTTAACAACAGAAATCGATGGAACTGGAAGAACTACGTTATCCTGTCGGCCGTTTTCAGCCGAAGCCGGCGTATACACCTGAAGAAACAAAGAGCAATATCCACATCATCAGTGCTTTGCCTTCCCGGTTTATCAACCTCTGCGTCGGCTGGGACGACACAAGGCTCGACACCCCCTACCGGCCGGAAGGCTGGACGGTAAGGCAGGTAATTCACCACGTAGCCGACAGCCATATCAATGCCTACGTCCGGTTCAGGCTGGCGCTGACCGAAGAGAACCCGGTGATAACGCCCTACCGGGAGGCGCTGTGGGCCGAACTGCCCGATGCCCGTTCCGCACAGATCGATCATTCGCTCCAGCTGATGAAATTTGTACACCTGAGATGGGTCCTGCTGCTCAACTCGCTGTCTGCGCAGGACCTGCAGCGAACCTATCATCACCCGTTAACCAACAGGGCGGTCAGCCTTGCCGAAGCGGTTGCGCTTTATGCGTGGCACAGCCGGCACCATTACCAGCAGGTATACAACCTGGCGGAAAGAGTCGGCTGGTAGAGGCCCCCGGCGACAGTCACGGCGAACGCGGACGAAGACTTTTTTGTTAAATATAAATAAGCCGGAAACGTCTGAACCAGGTTGTTATGGAAGAAAAAATCATAATATTTGTAATATTTGCGGCAGCGGCCGGTTACCTGGGACGGAAGGTATACCATGCTTTCAGACCGGGAAAGTCGGCGGGCTGTTCCAAGGGATGTGGTTGTGATACATCAAAGGCACCCTGATGGCTGAGCCTGTTCATACGAGATGATAGTAAAGCTTCTGAAATGGTCTGGTGTTTCTTTGCTGGTGTTGGCAGGCTCTTTTTTCTTGCTTCGCTTCTGGATCGACAGCCACCGCCCGGAGTTTTACCGCAAAGTCAGCAAGGCACTGCACAAAAATTTTGACGGAGAAATAGAGATCGGCGATTTCGGGTTTACCCCGTTTCGCGGCGGGCCCGGCCTGACTTTTTCTCTGTACCGGGTGCGCATCACGGATCCGCAGTTTCATACGCACGGGACCCCCTCGCTCGCGGCGGACGTCATCAGCGTATCGCTGAGCCCGGCCTCTCTTTTTTCAGACCGCATCCGCATAAAAAGCGTCCGGCTGACCAACGGCACGCTGCATGTTTTCCGTCGGAAAGACGGGTATTCCAACCTCGGCTCTTTTGTCCGGTCACGCTCCGGCAACAGGGCGCAGGGGGACAGGGCTGCCCGGGAACGGATCCGGAAAATTCATTTTGAAAATATCCGGCTGACCTACTCGGATTCACTCAGGGAAAAGAAAATGGATGTCTTTCTCCGGGCATCGGTGCTGAGCCTTTCGCGGAAAGGGGACTTATGGGAGGGAGATCTGCAGGGAAGCATTCTCTTTTACGGGCTTTATTTTAACCCGGATAAAGGTGGCTTCCTGGTCAACCAGGAGACGCTGGCCGATTTTAAGATGAGTCTGGATAGCCGGGAAAAGAAGATAAAGCTGAACCGGTCCAGGCTGCTGGTTGCCGGCCACCATCAGATAGAAATGTCCGGTCAGTTTGCCTATGGCTACCGGCCCCTGCGATGGAACATGGACTTCGATACCCGGGACATCCCCCTGGATAAGGCGCTCCGGCTCTTGCCCCGGAAAATAGAGAAGGAGGTGTCGGGTTTCCGGATTCTTCCGGTGATGAGCGGCAAAGTAGCCGTCAGCGATACGGCCGGGACGAAGCACACTACAGTCGACATATCTTTCAAAACGGATACATTCCGGTACGATTTCCCGTTCGGCAAGCTCAACAGGCTGAAGGCGGAAGGTACTTTTACCAACCGGAAGGACCGTTCCCTGCCGCCCGGCAACAGCAACTCGATGATCAGGGCTTCGAGGATTGACGGATTTTTTGAATCGCTGCCCATTAGTACCAGCCTGGTCCTCACTGATTTTGACAAGCCACAGGCCACGCTGAAGTGCAGCCTGTCGGCGGATCCGGCCAGTCTGAACAAGCTTTTCGACCCCAAGCGCTACCGGGTCAGCGATGGCAGTCTTCACCTGAACCTCGTTTACAAAGGTGACATGCACAAGCTCTATGACGAAAAGGCCGACCGGATCAACGGCAGCATCGCAGGCGAAATCAGCATCAGGAACGCCGCGCTGAGCTATTACCCGCAGAAAGTCCGGCTGCGCGAGCTGAACAGCCACATTGTGTTTGACCAGGAGCAGATCGTTGTCAAAAGCCTTTCGGTCAACGACACCAAAAATACCCTGCATATCACGGGAAAGGTAAACGACCTGCTCCTGGCGCTCTGCGGATCCCGGGTACATCCCCGGGCGGAGGTCAATATCCACATCCCGGACTGGCAGCTCAACTGGCTGGAGGTATTGCTGGACAAGCAGCCCGCTCCGGGCGCTGCCGAAAGCTCAGGGTACAAGCTTTCCAGGCTTGCGGACGAAGCGATCGAAAATATGGAAATCGTCGGGAACCTCCGTTCGGACCGTCTGCAGTATCATAAATTCAGCGCCAGGAACCTTAGGGGGCAGATGGAGATATCCGGCCGGGGGATTTCGCTCAACCATTTGTATATGCATGCCTTTGGCGGTACGGTCGAGCTCGACGGCGCCCTGGAAGAGCCTGCTGATTCGGCGGGGCATTCAAGGGTGCACCTGAACGGACGGATCGAAGATACCCGGGTCCACTCCGTTTTTCATTCCTTCAACAATTTCGGGCAGAAGACCATTACCGACCAGAACATCAAGGGCCGGCTGACGAGTGATTTCAAGCTGAACGCGCTCCTCAATAAGGACGCCAGCCTGGTGGATTCATCCATGTACGGCCATCTTTCCTTTAGCCTGGTCGACGGGAGCATCGTGAACTTTAAACCGTTTCTGAAGGTTAAGAAAATGTTCTTCCGGACCAGGAGCCTGGAAAACGTAAAGTTTGCGCCGATCGCCAATTCGGTGGAGATCCGTGGAAACGAGGTGATCGTGAAGCCCATGGAAATCGAGTCCAACGTGATTACGCTTTTCGTGGAAGGGATATACAGCTTCGCGGACAAAACGGACATCGTGGTACAGATCCCCTTCAGCAACCTGAAAAAGAGAGACCCGGATTACCGGTTTGTAAAGCACGATCCGAAGGCCCTGAAGTCACTTTACCTGCGGGCTGTGGAGGAAGACGGAGAGGTCAATATCAAGCTTGACCAGGCGGTGACGGAGAAGCGCAACAAAGCAGTAAATAAGCAATAATTCCCGGTTTGTTTCCGGGCCCCGCGAAATCGGGTATTTTTGTGACGAAATGAACTAACCAGCGGACATATTCTCGGCTATGCGACAATATAAGGATCTCCTCCGGCACATTCTTGCGCACGGAGCGGAAAAGGCGGACCGGACAGGAACGGGTACCCTCAGCGTATTCGGCTACCAGATGAGATTTGACCTTGCGGAGGGATTCCCGCTTGTGACGACCAAGAAGGTGCATACCAAGTCCATCATCCATGAGCTGCTCTGGTTTTTGAAAGGCGATACCAATATCGGCTATCTGAAGGAGCACGGTGTTTCGATCTGGGACGAATGGGCCGACGCGCAGGGAGACCTGGGCCCGGTATACGGGAAGCAGTGGAGGAGCTGGGAGGCGCCGGACGGCCGGAGCATCGATCAGCTGCAGGAGGTGCTGGCCTTGCTGAAGAGCAACCCGGACTCCAGGCGGATCATCGTCTCGGCATGGAACCCCGCAGACCTCCCGAAAATGGCCCTGCAGCCCTGCCATGCGCTTTTCCAGTTTTATGTCGCAGAAGGAAAATTATCCTGCCAGCTCTACCAGAGAAGCGCGGATGTATTCCTGGGCGTGCCTTTCAATATTGCCAGCTACGCCCTGCTTACCCTGATGATAGCGAGGGAGTGCGGACTTGCGCCGGGTGATTTTATCTGGACCGGCGGCGATACCCATATTTATCTCAACCACCTCGACCAGGTGAAGCTCCAGCTGACCCGGGAACCGAGGCCGCTTCCGGAAATGGTCCTGAACCCCGACGTAAAGCGGGTGCTGGACTTCACCTACGCCGATTTCAGGTTGGAAAACTATGATCCGTGGCCTGCCATCAAGGCGCCGGTTGCGGTGTGACGGCAGGCTGACACCCTGCATTGCCCTGTTTTATCTTTTACCCAAAATCCCCGTTTCATCCTATGCTGATCACTACTACCTCTCACATTGAAGGGAGAAAAATCGTCAAATACATCGGGCTGGTCAATGGAGAGGCGATTATCGGTGCCAATTTTGTCAAAGACCTTTTCGCCGGCATCCGCGATGTGGTGGGAGGCAGGGCCGGAGCCTATGAGCAGGGGCTCAGGGAGGCCAAAAGCATCGCGATACGGGAGATGATGGAGCAGGCGCAGCGATTGGGAGCCAATGCCGTCATCGGCGTGGATCTCGACTACCAGACCATCGGCGGAAACGGAGCGATGCTGATGGTCAGCGCCAACGGCACGGCGGTCCAGCTGGACTGAGCCGGCTTCTACGCTACAGGACGAGCGCCGGCATCAGGAACACCAGGTTGTTTACCAGCCTGAAATCTTCGGTCCTGCTGTAACCCTTGAAATTACCGAACATCCAGTACTGCAGCACACCCATCAGGGCGGTCAGAATGGCCAGCCTCTGTACATAACGGTGTGCCGTATACCAGCAGATCAGCGCTGTGGCGACGAGCGCACACAGCATCAGCAGGAGGACCAGCCTGTGGGTCGCTTTCTTCCCGATTTTTTTTGCCAGGGTATTTTTTTTCCTGTTGTGCAGCGTTTCAAAATGTGAAGACAGCAGCACGTTTTGTGCCGAGACGAAGCCGAAGGTGATGCCGATGGCCGGCAAAAGCCAGTTTTTGTCTTCCTGCTGCAGCCGGCACGCGGTCCATACCGCGCCGGTAAGCAGGGCGGCGGCGAGCGGATCGCGCCAAAGCCTGGCCTGGCTTCCGGCCGGAAGCCAGGCCAGGGCCAGGAGAAACAGTCCGCCGGCTGTAGCAAAGGCCCCTGCGGGCATCCGTAACGTGTCCGGCAGGGACCACCCTGCCGCCAGTGCAGCGAGCAAAGAGATTCCGGCTGTGATCTGCAGCGGCAGGCGATGGGTGCGGTAGAAAAGGTCCTGTTTGGAAGCCGCGCCTTTTTGTACGCTCGCCCGCAGGTAATAGAGCAGCGAAAACCCGAAAACCGTACATAGTATGACCAGCGGCAAGGCGGCCGGTCTCTCCGGGTGGCTGCCGGGGATTCCCGACCACGCCGCATATACCGCGATAATACCGCCGGCAAGGTCCAGGTTCAGCCAGTGAAAATAGGAAATCTTTAAGCGCATGGTCATCCCCGTTAAAATTCCATCCTGGCCTCCGGGCTGGTCAGCTGGTCTGTAAATATTCTGGCCTCGTACTGGAAATGAGCCGCGATGGCGATCATGGCCGCGTTGTCGGTGCAGTATTCAAACCGCGGGATGTATATCTCCCAGCCTTCTTTTTCACCCGTTTCCCGGAGCGCGTTTCTCAGGCCGGTATTGGCCGATACGCCGCCTGCAATGGCAATGTGCCGGATGCCCTCCTGTCTTGCCGCCTTCCTGAGCTTCCGGAGCAGGATGGTAACCAGCGTAAATTGTATGCTGGCACAGAGATCGTCCAGGTTTTCGCGGACAAACGAAGGGTTTTCTTTCAGCCGTTTCTGGAGGAAATAGAGAATGGAGGTTTTTACGCCGCTGAACGAGAAGTCCAGGGCAGGGACTTCCGGGACAGGAAAATCGTAGGCGAGCGGGTTGCCCTGCTGCGCATGCCTGTCGATCAGAGGGCCCCCGGGATAGGGGAGACCCAGCAGCTTGGCTCCCTTGTCGAAAGCTTCGCCTACCGCGTCGTCGAGGGTCTGCCCGATGATCTGCATGTCCATGGGACCGAGCACCTTAACGATCTGCGTGTGCCCTCCGCTTACCGTCAGGCACAGAAACGGGAACGGGGGCCTGGGCTCCTCTATAAAATGGGCAAGCACATGTGCGTGCATGTGGTGTACCCCGATGAGCGGTATGCCCAGCCCCAGCGCGAAAGATTTGGCAAAGGAAGTCCCGACCAGCAGGCTGCCCAACAGGCCGGGACCCCTGGTAAAAGCCACTGCGCTCAGCTGTTTTTTGTCTATTTTTGCATCGGCCAGCGCCCTTTGCACCACGGGCAGGATCTGCTTCTGATGATCGCGCGACGCCAGCTCGGGGACCACGCCACCGAATTGTTCGTGAATGACTTGTGTAGAAACAACATTGGAGCAGATGAGGCCGTTAGTTACTACGGCGGCTGAAGTTTCATCACAGGAGGATTCGATGGCGAG
>JBEBSO010000007.1:0-21935 GCA_040394275.1 Telluribacter sp. | reverse complement strand
GCTGTGGTTTTTCATCCAGCCGATGCTTACTGCCGTCACGTATGTGATCATTTTCGGAAACATTGCAGGTATCCCGACCGACGGCGTACCCCAGATCCTGTTTTACCTGGGGGGAATCACGCTGTGGAACTATTTCCAGGAATGCCTGATCAAAACCTCCGATACGTTTATTTCCAACCAGCATCTTTTCGGGAAAGTCTATTTTCCCCGGCTTATCGCCCCGGTCTCCATCGTCATTTCGAACCTATTCAGGTTTTCGATCCAGCTGATGCTGTTCCTGGCGACGTGGAGCTATTTTCTTCTCCGGGAAGATCCGGTCGTACATCCCAACCACACGCTCCTGCTCTTCCCGGTCTACCTGCTGCTCCTGTCGGGGCTGGCGTTCGGGTTCGGTGTGATCATCTCCTCCCTGACGACCAGATACCGCGACCTGCGCTTCCTGATCCAGTTCGGCATACAGCTGATCATGTACGGCACGCCCATAGTATACCCGCTGTCGGTCGCGCCCGAAAAATACCGGCGGTTACTGGAGCTGAACCCCCTGACCAGCATTGTCGAAGCCTTTAAGTATTCCTTCCTGGGCAGCGGCAGCTTTTCGCCGGGAGGACTGCTGTACATCGCAGGGGTGATGTGAGAGGTGCTGTTGATCAGCATTATCATTTTCAACAAAGTATAAAAAGGATTTATAGATACGGTGTAACAGCTCTAAACGGGATACTGATGCCAGAGGTCGTCATACAGGTAGACAACATTTCCAAACGCTATCAGCTGGGCGAAATTTCCACGGGGACGCTCAGCCGGGATCTGGGCCGCTGGTGGGCCGGTGTAAGAGGAAAAGAAGACCCCTATACAAAAATCGGGGATGTGCAGAGCCGCGCTTCAAGGGGCGGGAATGACCTGGTATGGGCGTTGAAGGAGGTTTCTTTCGAAGTCGGTAAGGGAGAAATACTGGGAATTGTCGGCCGCAACGGCGCGGGCAAATCAACGCTGCTTAAAATACTGTCCAGGGTGACCAAACCTACCTCCGGCCGTATCCGTATCAAAGGACGCATCGCGTCCCTGCTGGAGGTGGGCACCGGCTTTCACCCGGAGCTTACCGGGCGGGAGAACATTTTCCTGAACGGGGCCATCATGGGCATGCGCAAGAACGAAATACGACAGAAGCTGGATGAAATCATCGGCTTTTCCGGCGTAGAAAGGTACATCGACACGCCGGTAAAGCGTTACTCCTCCGGCATGCACGTACGGCTTGCCTTCGCGGTGGCCGCCCATCTCGACCCCGAGATCCTGGTCGTCGACGAGGTGCTGGCGGTAGGCGACGCCGAGTTTCAGAAAAAATGCCTGGGCAAGATGAAAGACGTGAGCACAAAGGAAGGCAGGACGGTTTTGTTTGTGAGCCATGACATGAACGCAGTCTCTACCCTGACCCGTAAGGCAATTTTAATGGACTGCGGGCAGCTGGCGTATATGGGCAGTACGCCGGAAGCCATCCATATCTACCTGAGCCGGTATTCCCGGGCAAACCTGGTATACAGGGCGAGCCCTTCCCCTGCAGCGCCCAAAGTAACCAGGGTGGCGCTCCGTACCAGCCTGCCCGACAACCACCATATTTGCCGCCAACCGCTCGAAGTGGAAATAGATCTTCATACGCCATTTCCGCTCAAAGGGGCAAGCATTTCATTCCAGATCGTCAACAACCGCGATCAGCCGGTCTGCCATCTCTGGACCTTTGACTCGGAACGCCCCATGTGCCGTGAGGCAGGACATTATTCCCTGGCCTGCCTTATCCCCGTCTCAAGGCTATACATGGGTGACTATACCTTAAAAATCTACTTTTCAGGTCCCCCGGGAGGTGACATGTATGAAATACTCGAATATCTATGTCCTTTTACTGTTGAAATGCTGGAGCAATACCGCGAGTTCAGGTGGATGCCCGGCACCTGTGCCTACATGGAAGAGGCCGAATGGACGGTAGAAAAAGCTGGCAATCAAACGACACCTGTATGAACATACTGAAAAAGATTCAACGACTAACCCGGACCGAAAAAGCCGCACAAAACACCATCAAAAAGAATGACGATCCGTTTTGGTTCAGCTCCGACTTCTCCGAACAGGAAAAGCAAACCCTTGCCACCGTAGCTCCCTTTACCATGACCAGTAAGGAACGCCTCATCAACCTGGTGCGGGCGGTCAACTACATCCATGCTTCAAATATAGAAGGGGCCATCGTAGAGTGCGGGGTGTGGAAGGGAGGAAGCTCCATGGCAGCGGCCATTACCCTAAATACCCTGGGTGACCGAAGCCGGCAGCTGTACCTGTACGACACATATGACGGCATGACGGAACCCTCCGACAAGGACATCTCGGCAGACGGGATCGAGGCGACGGTGCAGCTTTCCCAAAGCTCGAAAGATGATCCGGACAGTGTCTGGTGCTATTCGGCGTTGGAGGACGTGAGAATGAATATGGAAGCAACCGGGTATCCAACGGAAAATATTTTCTTTATCAAAGGTAAAGTAGAGGATACCATCCCCCGGGAGATTCCTGACAAAATAGCCCTTTTGCGGCTGGATACCGATTGGTATGAATCTACAAAGCACGAACTCGTTCACCTGTTCCCGAGGCTCCAGGCGGGAGGTATCCTTATCATCGATGATTACGGCCACTGGAAGGGATGCCGCCAGGCGGTTGACGAATACATCGCGCAACACAACGTCAGGCTGTTCCTGGCGCGAATTGACTATACGGGCCGTATCGGTGTAAAGCTATGACCATGGAAAAAGCAGACAAGAGCGCTTTTCTTACGCCATCCATCCGCAAGCACTATGCGCTATACGTTATTCGCAAAGCGCTCCTCCGGGCCATTAAAGAAGCAGCGCCTGAGCTAAAGGGAACTTTAATCGATGTGGGATGCGGGATACAGCCCTACAAAGAGCTGCTGCTGGAAAATTCGGGGATCGATACCTACATCGGCGTCGAATGGGAAAACTCTCATTACCTCCAAAGAGTCAAACCGGATAAATGCTGGGATGGGAAGACGCTCCCGTTCGATGACGATTCCGCAGATTGCTGCATGGCCACCGAGCTTTTTGAGCACCTGGCCAGCCCGGAACAAGTCGCCGCGGATATATTCCGGGTATTGAAACAGGACGGGACGCTTTTTTTAACCGTACCATTTTTATGGCCTCTCCACGAAATTCCCAATGATGAATACCGGTATACGCCATTTTCCATCAGGCGTATCCTGGTAGCTGCGGGTTTCAGAGAAGAAAATATTCTGATTAAGGCAACGGGGGGGTGGTATGCCTGCCTGGCACAGATGATCGCCCACACGCTGACCGAGGAGACCAGCCATGGGCTCACACGAAAGTTTTTAATCAGGTCCAGCATACCGCTGATCCGGTGGCTGGTAAAAAATGACCGGCGCCCCGAAACATTCGACAAATTACACACCATGTTCCTGGGACTGAGCATCGTTGCAAAGAAATCCGGTCCTGCGCCTGGTTCATTTACAGCTAAAAAAACTGACAAATGAATATCCTGTTTGCCATAGATTGCCTGAATATCGGCGGAGCCCAGACTTTCCTGCTGCGGCTGATCAAGGAGCTGTCGCCACACCATAAGATTGTCGTGTACCTGCTGAATCCCCTTGCGCGAAACCAGGATTTGGAGAAGGAATACCTGGGCGCACAGGATATCCCGGTGTTTACGTCAATCCTCATCCACCGCAGGCTCAGTTGGATAATCGGCAAAACAGGCAACCTGCTGTACCGGTTCGGCTATAAGACTTTCCGAACGGATCTCACCGACTGGATACAGGCAAACCGGATCAGGAAAATCATCCGCAATTATGATATCCAATATGTAAATTCCCACCTTTTCTCTACGGACTGGCGGATATACCAGGCGATAAAAAACAAGCGCATTCCCTGGATAGTTTCCATGCACGGGTGCTACGAGACTTTCCTGCACGGCGGCTACAAGAATTATGATATAGATAAGATAGACGTGAGCTTCATACCCAGGGCAGCGGCGATTTTCGAACGGGCCGACGGGTTTATCCTGGCCTCCGATAAAAACCGGGAAATTAACCAATATCTTCCCCCGCAGCTGGCAGCCGGGGCCAGACAATCAAAAATCTACTACGGATTTGCGGAAAGACCTTTCACCCCGAAAAGGAAATCAGACTACCATATACCCGGCAGGAGGCTGGTATTCGGAATGGTTGCGCGCGGGGAAAAATACAAAGGCTGGGAATACGCCATCAATGCGTTTAAGCAGATTGTTCGTGAAGGGCTGGACGCGCACCTGATACTGGTGAGCAATTCGACCGACTATATACGCGGGCTATCTTTGAGAACCAACGACGAAAGGATCCTGTTTGCAGGCGAGAGCCTGAATCCCCTGGAATGGATCAGCCTGTTTGATGTGGCCCTGCTTCCCACCTACTTTTCCGGTGAAAGTCTTCCAAATTCTGTTATTGAGTACCTGTATGCCGGCAAACCTGTCATCGCCACGAATGTGGGCGATATTCCGCAAATGATATCCTTTGGTGAGGAAAGCTGCGGCACCATCATCCCGGTAACGGCCAACCGGCCTGATTTGCCGGCACTGGTGAATGCATTAAAGGCCTATATACTTCAGCCCGGGCTCCTGGCCTCCCATCAAAAACTTACCGCCGGATGCTTTAAGAAATTTGAAATGAATTCGTGTGTAGCCTCTTACCTGAATTTCTTTGAAAGTGCCGGAAAGTCCTGAAATAACCGTTCTGATGCCTGTCTATAACAGCAGGCAGTATGTTGGGGAAGCCATTGAAAGCATTCTCATGCAAACTTACAGGGATTTCGAGTTTCTTATTATTAACGATGGCTCCGGTGACGATAGCGAAAGCATTATTCTCTCCTACAAGGATCCCCGCATACGCTATTTGAAAAACGATCGCAACATTGGCTTGCCCGATACGCTCAATATTGGGATAAATTCAGCCAGAGGAACTTATATCGCCCGCATGGATGCCGACGACATCAGCCTGCCCGACAGGCTGGAAAAGCAGGTATGCTTTATGAATGCGCATCCCGAAGTAGGCGTATGCGGTACCGCCTACCGGTATTTCGGCGACAGCACCACGGTCCAGACCCTTCCTTCCGATTACAGGCAGGCCTTTTCCCACCTCTCATTTACATCTGCTCTCGGGCACCCCACCTGTA
Source organism: Telluribacter sp. (assembly GCA_040394275.1). Lineage (GTDB taxonomy): Bacteria > Bacteroidota > Bacteroidia > Cytophagales > Spirosomataceae > JBEBSO01. The sequence continues at coordinate 16,728 of JBEBSO010000007.1, read as the reverse complement.
TGATGCGGAAAGATCTGCTGGACGAGCATCATCTCCGGTATGAAAACCAATACGAATACGCAGCGGATTATGCGCTGTGGCTTAAAATCAGCCGTTTGGCCCGTATTACCTCCCTTCCGGAAGTATTGTTGCTGTACAGGTGGCACAACGACAACATGAGCAGGTACGATCCCACGCGAAACCGGGCCAGGGGCAGGGTACGATCACTGTGGTATGAATATGTTACCGGCAAGCCGACGGACGACCGTGTGGACTGCTACCTCGCCAATCAGGCCATTTCATTGGGCAATTTCCGGTTGGTGAGAAAACTATTGCTCGATGTGCTGACCCGGGAAGAGCTCCCCCTCCTGGATAAAAAATATTTTGCCGGGATAAACGTCACGGAATATGAACTCGAATTGATCAGAAATTATCCGCTGGCAGGCGTCGTTATTACCCTGGCAGACCAGAAAATTCACCGGTGGAGTCAAATCACCAGAAGAGGTCTTGCTTTGTTTTTTTTCAGAAATATCAAAGCCAGGCTCCTTCCCACCCGTAAAAAACCCGGATCATGAACATCCTGATACTAGTTCCGGCACTGACCGTCGGCGGAGGAGAGATATTCGCTGTCCGGCTTGCCAATGCATTGAGCGTCAAACACCAGGTAACACTCATGGATCTGAAACCCGGCAACCGCAATGCCCATGTCTTACACAGGATTCAGCCGCAGGTCAAAGTAGTGAGCGGAGATGTCCCCTTCAGCGGCCCGGAGCTTCTTTTCCGGAAAATACTGGTGAAGGCGGGCCTTTTTTTTCCTTTCCTGCACCGGCTGCTTGCACGCTCCAGAGCACAGGGATTTGCTTCGTTTCTGCACGATTACGTCGAAAACAATAAGATCGACGTGGTAAACTCCCATATGGCCTCCGCCGACTGGCATGCATTTCAATATTTCAAGAAAGGACACCGACGGGCAAAATTTATCGTCTCCATGCACGGCTGCTACAACAGGGCAGAGAAAAGCACCGATCCGAAGCGGACCGGGCCGGTTAAAAACCGCGGCCATATCTTCGGGGCAGCGGACCATATCGTGCTGCTGACTCCGAAGAATGCCCTTCCCCTCGCCGGGCACCGGCTCAAAAACGAACCGGTTTATATTCCTTTGGGACTTGAAAATATTTCTCCTCCCCCGGGTATTACCCGGAATAAAAACTTCACGTTTATCCTGGTTTCGAGGGCGATTGAACGGAAAGGATGGGAGGAGGCGATAGAAGCCGTATCTACGCTTCGCACAGAAGGCCATACGGTCGACCTGCTTCTTGTGGGAGGAGGCGGGCACCAGGAGGCGCTTCAAAAAAAACATGCAAAAGATCCTTTTATTCAGTTCACCGGTGAAAGTTCGGAAGTAACGGCATGGATACACCGGTCAGACGTAGGGCTATTTCCTTCCTGTATAGAGAGTGAAAGCTATCCCAACGCGGTCATTGAATACCTGGCTTGCGGAAAGCCCGTCATAGGCACAGACATCGGTGAGGTGGCGCACATGATTTCCACTCCGGGCAGCGTCCGGGCGGGCTTTTTGCTTGACTATCACCCGGAAGGGATTTCTGTCGGTCAGCTGGTCTTTTTTATGAAAAAATACCTGACCGATGTCGGCCTGCTTCCCGCACACCGGCTGCTAGCCAGGGAAGCTTTTCAAAAGTTTGACATGAAAAAATGTGTTTCCGCCTATGAAATGCTATACAAATGAAAAAAATCCTAATCCTGTCTCCACGACCTAACCATGGAGGGGCAAGCCAGGTGCTGTTAAATCTGCTTCATGAGGCCAAAGACACGCACCGGTTCTATTTTCTGTTCAGCGATCGGGGCGACGCCGCATCAGCATTCAAAGGTTACGGAAAGCTTTGCGAGTCTCCGGTGGAAAGGTTTCCCGTGCTGAAAAAAATACTGCGGGGTCCGCTGGCTTCGCTGAGAGATGTAATCCGATATATGCATACCCGGTGGACCATATTTAAAATACAGCCGGACCTGCTTTACGTCAACTCGATGGCCATCACCCCCTCTGTCAGGGCGGCATGCGATGCCTCCGCCATTCCCCTGGTACTTCATGCGCACGAAATGGATTTTATGGTGGCCTGCTTTCAATCCGGGGCCCGGGTCAACAAGCTGATCCGCCGGTCGTCCAGGTTCATCAGCTGCGCAAATGCAGTAGCCGCCTTTTACGAAGACTGGTACAATCTTCCGCGGGAAAAATCGGAAATAATTTACGGACCGGTCAGCAATGAGCGATTTTTAAAAAGAAAGAACATCATTGGCCAACAAGACTCCTGCACGCCGGATCCCGCGGCGATCACTGTGGGTGTTGTCGCGCAGCTGTCTTTCCTGAAATCCCCGGATCACTTCATCAGGGCGCTTTCCATCGTAAAAGGCAAAGCAAAATCAAAAGTCAGGTTTGCCTGGCTGGGGGTATTACCCGGGAATAAAGACCTCCTGGCCAACCTCCGGTCGCTCTCCGCCAGGCTGTCGCTGGAGAACGACATCAGGTTCTATCCCGTCTCCGGCGATGTATTCGACTTCTATCAGCATATTGATATTTTCGTATTACCGTCCAGGGCTGAGGGCTTCCCCATCTCCATCCTCGAAGCCATGCTGTCCGAAAAGCCGGTTGTGGCCATGGATGTAGGCGGTATTCGTGAGGCCATAGATGCGCAAACCGGGTATCTTGTCAGGGACCGCACGCCCGAAGGACTGGCAGAGGGGATCCTGCACCTGCTGGACAACCGGGACAAATGGGCCGGGATGGGGGAAAACGGAAAAAAAAGAGTGATGGAAAATTTCGAGGCTGCCGTACAGGCACCCAAATGGCTGAAGATCATAGCAGGTGCTATAGGAAGGCCCCGGGCTGCAGAGGTACCGTACGGCAGGCCGGTAAATTAAGCGCTTATACAGATGAAGATCGCTTTCGTAGTTTCTTTTTTCGACTTTCGCAACGACGTGCGCAGGGTGATCGCCCAGGTGGCGGCCGGCCACGAGGTGGTGGTCATGGGAAGGGCGGACCAGGAAGAAAGAATACGCCGGCATTTACCGGTAAATGTCGAATTCCGGGAGATCGACGAAAGAAAAAATACGCTGTGGAACCAACTCTGGGAGCGGGTCTATTTTCTTTTCAGGGCGGCTCCCAAAAGCAGGAGCAACTTTTTCCTGATGGAGCTGTTCAAAGCCTCCAATACGGCGGCTCCCCGCCAGCAGCGGAAAAGCCTGCGGCTTTTCCATTGGATGCAGAGGCTGCCGAAATTCATTCCCTATGACTACTACCTGGACAGGCTCGGCTGCGCCGGCCGCACCCAGTTGGCCGATATAGACCGGTTCCTGTTCTTTACGGCCATTGCGGATGACTACCTGCTTTCACGGCTCATCCGGGAGAAGCATCCCCGGGTAATGGTATACGTCTACAGCTGGGACCACCCCTGCAAGCACACCTGCTTTTCCCGGAGGGTACATTACGCCGTCTGGAACGAAGGAATGGCCGACGACTTAAACCGCCTTCAGAACATACCGGCCCGGCAGATCCGCATCACCGGGGCAAGCCAGTTTGCCTATCTCCACGAATTCAACACGACCTACAAAAGCCGCATGAAGCGGACTTTCGACTTCCCCTATGTATATTTCGGATGCGCCACCGGTATCCCGGAGCTCGTCACACAGGAAATCGCGGTGATACGCCTGCTCGCGGAAGAACTGGCCCGGGTCCGCCCCGATCTCAGGCTCGTGGTACGCCCCTATCCCGTGCAGCGCAACTGGGAGGTGTACGGTGAGCTCAGGCGTCTTGAAAACGTGGTATTTGACGATGGGTTCCGCAACACCGACCTGTCGGTCCGGGAGGAGCACCTGATGGAAAAGTTTGAAAAAACAGATCATGCCCTGGCTTTTTTTCATATAGGCACCACGATGGGGCTGGAAACCTGCTTCACGTCCACGCCGTCCTTCATCCTCGACCTCGGCTACGAATCCCGGTCGGGCCTGCACCTCCGCGACTTTATACATCAATACCAGAATCAGCGCCATTTGATTAACTTAGCTCCACAGAACGTCATAAAAGACAAAGAGTCACTTGCGGCAGTACTGTCGGATACCGGCAATAAGAAGTACCTGCTGCTCAACAGGCTGATACAGCAGAAAAATCAGTTGCTCTCTTTTAAACAGATCAGTAAAAACCTGGCCTGAAGCTTATGAAAAAACTGGCGGTTCAACTGTATATCCCTTTGCTGGCTTTAAAAAACTATGTTTTCAGGGCCTGGATATTATTTATCCCGTTCCATGCCGTGAGACTGTTCTTTATAAAAAGAACACTGAAATCCGTCGGTAAAAACTGCTTCTGGAGTATGGGGGTCGAAATCCTGGAAGGGCGTAATATCAGTGTCGGCCATCATTGCGTTTTTAACAAAAAAGTGCTGCTGGACGGCCGGGGCGGCCGGCTGATCATCGGCAACCAGGTGGACATCGCCCGGGAAGTAAATATATGGACGCTGTCTCACGATCCTGACGACGACCAGCACCGGACCAAAGGCGGAGACGTTACCATCGGAGATTACGCCTGGATCGCATCGCGTGTTACGATCTTACCGGGGGTCCGGATCGGCCGGGGGGCTGTGGTCGCGGCAGGCAGCGTGGTGACAAAGGATGTCGGCGAACTGGCTATTGTGGCGGGAGTGCCAGCGAGAGTGATCGGGTACCGGAAAAGCCGCCTACACTACAGCCTGGACTACAACCCCTGGTTTACCTGAAGAAGGACGATCGGCCGCACCCACGCATGCTGCACATACTCCTCTCGCACATAAGAACAGGAATAAAACGATTCCGCCTGACCTAAAAAATACAAACTGATGAAACCGATTCAATCCGTTTGCATATATCCGTGGAACGAAGCGAGTGTAAATCCCTACCAGAAACTGACGGAAGGCGGGTTCAGGGCAAACGATGTCATTGTCAACAAACTGAATTACAAAACCTTTCTGCCGCTCAGCCATGCGCTGAAGCACAGCCAGGCCGATTTACTGCTACTGGACTGGGTCCATTCTTTTTATACGTCAAAAAGCCGGTGGCTGACTTTCGCCAAAATGCTTTCGGGCATTGCCGATCAATGGAAAATGAAAAACCGGAAAACGCCGATCATCTGGAACATACATAACCTGCACCGGCACGACGGGTTGCATAAAACAGCCGAACGGTGGAGCCTGAGCCGGCTGGCAGGAAAGGTCGACGGCATCAGGGTCTTCAACGAAGCATCCGTCGCGGTTGTCCGCACGTATTTCAAAGTACCTGACGCTGTCCCGATACGCTGGATACCGCACGGCAACTTCATAAGCGTCCTGGATGGTTGCATCGACACCGGTCTCCCCCGGCACATTGACATCCGGAAAGACGACTTTGTCCTCCTTATCCCGGGAGAAATCCGGGAAGGGAAAGGCATCGGTTCCTTCGTCAGCACTTTCGCGGCACATTTCCGGGGAGAAACCAACCTGAAGCTGATCATTGCGGGCAGGCCCCAGAGCAAGGACCTCCGTGAGGAAATTTTGAGAAGGGCAAATGCCGCGCCGAATATCTTCTTTCACCCTGAGTTTATGCCCGAGGAGCAGCTATCAGGCTTTTTCAACATAGCCGACTTTGTAGTGCTGCCCTACGACAATATACTGAATTCGGGAATGGCGCTTATGGCTTTCAGCGCCGGAAGGCCCGTCATCGCATCAAAGGCCTTCGAAGGGCATTTCCCTGCAGGTATTTGCCTGGCCACCGACCTGCATAACCCCGTGTCCTTAAAAAAAACCATACATGAAGCCCGTCTGCAGAATCCGGCGTATCTGAGACAACAGACGCTGGAATTTGCCGGCCGACACAGCTGGCCTGACATCACAGCCGGACTTTTGTCTTTTGGCAACGAACTGCTCCGCCGACGACCGTGAACAAGCACCGGATACTCTATATTGTCAGCTACTGGACCTATAACGATCCGAAATCCTTTGTAGGGGCATTGCGGCCATACAAACTCAACCGGTTTTTCAGAGACAGAGGCTGGACTACCCGGCTGATTACACCAGAATCTTCTACGGGAGAGGAAAGTGTGGTCAAAGAATACAAGTGGATGAAGACGCTGGCGGCCAGGATATTCCCCCCCGATTATACTTTGTTCTGGTCCATCCGGATTGTCTGGCAATACTATCGCAGACTCCGGTCCCGCCCCGGCTCCTGTTTTTTAACCAGCTGTCCGCCCAACGGGCTGGCAATAGCCGGGTTGCTGGTCAAAGCACTTTTGGGCAACAAGGTCGTATGGGTACTCGACCTCCGCGATCTCTGGACGAGGCATCCCCTGTATCGTCCGCCGGTTTCAAAGCGGCTGGCGGATCCCGTTATCGAGAAATGGGCGCTGAACAAGGCGGACCTGATCCTTTCCAATACCGCCTGGGACCATCAGCACTGGAAAAGCCGCTTCCCTGAGCTCGCCCCGAAAATACACCTCGTCACCAACGGGTTTGATGAAATTCTGCAGAACCGTGCAACCGGAAACCTTTTTGTTTATACCGGCGGAACCACCGGGGGAGCGGCCACGCAATGGGTAGAAAACCTGCTGAACTCCTGCAGGGCACTGGAAACCCTGGACGCCCGCTGCGATTTTTACGGAGAATGGGATACGCACATGACAACAGCCGTTTCGGTATGCTACCAGGGAATCATCCCCAATGAGGAAATCCCCCGCCTGCTGACCCGCTACAAGTTCGGCTTTGTCTACCTGCCGCCCGGAAGCGAATCCGGCGGGCGTGTGGCTCAAAAATTATACGATTACCTGGCAGCGGGGGTCATTCCCATTTGCTTCCGCCCTTCGGAAGAAATGGTGCGCCTGTTTGGAGAACTGGACACGGGGATACCGGTATTTGAGACGACCCCGGTCCGCGAATTTATAGCGAAGCTGCAGAATGCCCGTTTTAACGCGTCCCCGGCACAGCTAAATAATATGAAAAGAAATGTTCAGTTTGACTATTTTTATAGATTGCTAAACCAAATCCAGCCGCTGTAATTCGTCGAAAATGTGTGGTATACTGGGTGTATATAGTGTTTTGCCGGGTGTTCCTTTGCCGTCTGCTTCCCTGTTCAAAGATGCGCTTGACCTGATGCGATACCGGGGGCCTGATGCACAGGGGGTGTTCGAAGACCACGGGAATATCCTCCTGGGCCACAACAGGTTGTCGGTGATTGATCTTTCCGATGCTGCAAATCAACCTTTCAGATATGCCGATCTGCTGATTGCTTTCAATGGAGAAATCTACAATTATACCGAGATCAGGGAAGAATTAAAAAGAAAAGCATACACGTTCCGGACGGAATCGGATACGGAGGTGATCGGGGCGGCGTTTAAAGAATGGGGAAAAGATTGCCTGCAAAGGTTCAACGGGATGTGGGCTTTTGCTGTTTACAACGAAACCGGCAAAAGCCTGTTCCTGGCCCGGGACCGCTTCGGGGTAAAGCCACTCTATTATCATACAAACGGCGGGACTTTCTCTTTCAGCTCAGCGGTCAAAAGCCTGCTGAAGCTAAGCCCGGGCCTGGCCAGGCCAAACTTTGCCGCCATATCCGCTTATTGCCGTGAGTCCGCAGGCGGTGAATCCCCCGACACCTGGTTTGAAGGGATACACAGGCTTCCTCCTGCACATTGCGTTTCCATCAGCGGGCAGGATATGAAGGTGGAAAGGTACTGGCATTATCCCACCCACACATCAGGCGGGTTATCCTTTGACGAGGCAAAGGCTACGTTCCGCAGGCTTTTTGAAGATGCCGTAAGAATAAGGATGAGGAGCGATGTACCGGTGGGCGCCACCCTTTCGTCCGGTATTGATTCTCATGCCATCGTTTCGGCGGCGGCCCGATTCGCCACCCGGCCTCTGCCGACCTATACGGCCAGTTTCCCGGATCAGCCTTATGACGAGTTTCCCGTTGTGGATAAATGGAAGGATGTTTCGGGATATACTCCCCACAGGCAGGTTATCAGGTACGATCATTTCTTGTCAGAGCTGGGCGATCTGATTTTCTATATGGAAAGCGGCCATTCCTCTCCTGCAATTCTGCCGCTAAACCAGCTGCTGAAAACCACCCGGGAAGACGTGACCGTTTTCCTGGAAGGACAAGGTGCCGATGAATTGATGGGGGGATACGTCAACGCTGTATTTTTCGACTACCTGCTCGATTTGTTCAAAAGACTGGAATTCGCGAAAATATGGCGGGAAATACATTACTTCAGGAAAAACTGGTCGCTCACCTACGCGCTGCTTCTGTATCTGAGGGTCACCCTCCCCCCCGGGCTGCGCCGCTATGCCCGTAAATTAAACAACACCGAGGGCATCTACGGGGAAAAGCTCCGCCGGCAGCCCGGACCTTCGCGCCGCGAAAACATACCCGGCGGCTTCAAAAGCAGGCTCAAGCGCAGACTGTACAGGCAGCACAGCGGCGGGCTGGTCAACCTGCTGAGCTACGGCAACGCGATATCAATGTCCCACTCCCTGGAAAGCCGCCTTCCCTTCATGGATTACCGGCTTGTTGAGTTTATTTTCCGGTTACCGGGGCATTTTCTCATTCACCAGGGAAAAGGGAAATACCTGATGCGTGAAGCACTAAAGGACAGCGTTCCCGGGGAGATACTGAACTCAGGAACCAAAATCGGCTTTACATCACCATTTGAAGCCGTATTTCACGATACAACCGTACGGGATTTCATGCTCGGGCACAGCCTGTGCACCGGGAAGGGCTGGTTTAAAAGACAGCACCTGGAAAATCTGCTGAAAGGAAAAGGTGCCGGAGCACACCGTCACTACCGGCTATTGTTCAGGGTTCTGTGCGTGATGATATGGTATGATACCTTTATCGGGGAACCGGAAACGGCGTAGCATGAAAAAGAAACTAAAGATACTTTTCCTGCAAAACAGGCTTCCGCACTACAGGGTCGATCTCTATGAGTCGCTTCATTCGCTGGATAACCTGGAGATCGCCGTCGCCTATTCCTACGGCGAACAGGCTGCCGGCGCCTCGTTCCGGCAGATCGTGTTGCCGGCGGCCCCGGGCGGATCGTTTGTCAGGCATGAGGGCCTCTATAAATTATGCTGCAGCTTTGACGTGGTGATCGCCATGTTTGACATCCGCTGGCTTACCTTCGGCAAACTGTCCCTGATGAGATCCCGGCCGTTCAGGCTGATTTATTGGGGCATAGGGGTATCTACCGAAAAAGGGTATGATGCCGGCTTCCTTTTTGACCCGGTACGCTACCTGTGGGCGCACCTTTCCGACGCGGTAGTTTTTTATTCGGAATACCCCGTCAGAAAGTACCGTAGAGCCCTGGTCAGTTCCCGGAAGATGTTTGTAGCTCCCAATACGGTTCGTACTGTGCTGAGCGGGGACTACATGCAAAAACGTGCCGACAGCGTCAGGAACAGGTTCGTTTTTATCGGCTCGCTGTCCGGAAGAAAACACATACACCGGCTGATCACTTCGTTTGCCCGGCTTCATAAAAAATTCCCTTTCATCGGGCTGGACATTGTCGGACAGGGGGCCGGCCTTCCCGGTATCGAAGCACAGCTGGAAGAAGAAGGTATCCGCCACGCATGCAGGATTCATGGCCAGATCAACGACGATGCTCGACTTTCAGCAATTTTTCAGCATGCGCTTGCGTGTGTTTCACCGGGTCAGGCGGGATTGTCCGTGCTGAAGAGCTTCTCTTTTGCAACCCCGTTTATCGCCGGTTCCGGAGCGATGACGGGAGGTGAGCTTTTCGCCATAAAAGACGGGACAAACGGCTTTATTTACCCGGGCATTAACAGTACCCTGGACGACTGTATGACCCGGCTTATCGAATCACCTTCCCTGGCGGATCAGCTCTCTTTGAATGCCTTCCATACCTACTGGAGACAAAGAACTATGGAGCACATACGGGACGGCTTCATGGCCGCTATCACCTTCGTCACTTCAGAATCACCTGAACCATGAAAATCCTTCACATCGTCTACAGTCTTATCCCCGGTGAGTATCGCGGCGGAGTCCCGAAGGCGGTCTTTGAGCTGGCGAGGGCTCAGGCCGGTTTGGGGCATGAGGTGTGGGTATTCACGACGGACTATAACAGCGGGCGGAGGGTACCGGTCTTACAGGAGGACATCTTGTATACCGAAAACGTCCGGATAAAATACTTCCCGGCTTTGAAAATAGGAAATGTCCTGTTCTCGGGACCTCTCTACCGCCATTTGATAAAAAACACGGATCACTTCGGCGTCATACATGCGCACAACATCTTTCATCCATTGAACCGGTACGCGCACCTTGCAGGCAGCAAACACAAGATACCGGTCTTTTATCACACCCACGGAGCGCTGGATCCGAAGGCAACAGGAAAAGGCATGCTGAAGAGGTTGAAGAAAACGCTGTTTCTCAGGTGGATAGAAATTCCTGCCCTGGCAGCGTCTGCCGGCATCTTCGTATGTTCCGACGAAGAAAGGGAGCAGGTACGGAGCCGGCTTCGCGACGCGGATATCCATGTCTTACCCAACGGCATAAGTTTTACGCCCCGGGCATTGCAGCGACCATACGACCGGCTCCCTGTTACTTTCCTCTTTATCGGGAGAATCCATCCGAAGAAGGGAATACACCATCTCCTGCACGGCTTTTCAAAAATAGCCGGCACCCATGCCGGCGCCAGGCTTGTGATCGGAGGGGATCCGGCCGCCAACCCCGGTTATGCCCGGAAGCTCAGGAAAATAATCCGGGATGAAAACCTGGACACCCGGGTGCACTGGACCGGGTTCCTGAACGAAGCAGAAAAATACAAATGGCTTTCGGAGGCGGATATCTTTTGCCATCTTTCGGAAAGCGAAGGCATGGCGATATCTATCCTGGAAGCGATGAGCATGGGATTGCCGGTCGTGGCGAGCAAAGACTGCTATATGGGCCGGGCCGGTGCAGCCAATGCCCTGATCGAATGTGATCCGGGAGAGGAAAACAGCGTCGCGAGGTCGCTGCGGCTTCTGCTGGACAATCCTGGACTGCGAAGGGAAACCGGCCGTAATGCTTCGGAATACATTTCGCGGCATCATTCCTGGGAAACCATAGCCGCACGAAGCCTGGATGTATATCGCCTGCATGCCAAAAATACCGATCATGTACTATAGGCCCGTACATTTTATCAAAACCCTGTATGGTTTGGACAAGAACTGGCTGCTCTTTTTCGCCAATGTCCTGTTCGTCATACTGAGCTACTGGATTTTCAATGCGCTGCCGGGATTTTACCCGGCATTCAAGGCGTTCCGGATCGCGGTGCTGCTGCTATCCCTACTAAACCTGTACCTGTATAAAACGCCGCCGAAGTTCTTTGTGCCCGCCAGGTATGGTTATGTCGTACCGGTATTTGGCCTGCTTTTTATTCCTTCGATTATTTTTGCAGGCCAGCCTCTGGCCACCGCCGTACGCCTCGTTTCCATATTACTGTACATTTATTATCTTTTTCTTTTCTTCAGGAGAGTATCAGAACAATACCCGGGGCTGCAGCAACAACTTCTTCTGATCGAAATATTCAGATTTTGCTACCTCATCCCGATCGCAATCTACTTTCTTAACCGCCCGTCTCTTACCGAAATCAATATTTACGGCAGCGATAAGGCCGCCCTGGGCATGACATCCAATAATTTCGGATGGGCCGCTTCCTTCTATTTTCTCCTGACTGTCGACCGTATCAAAAATTTTCCGACACCCGGCAGAAACCGCCGGTTTATCGACCTGCTTAGCCTGCCGGTGGCACTATATATCGTATTTATCAGTGGAAGCAGGAGCTCTTTACTTGCACTCGCGATCGCTTTCATACTGCTCATATTTTTTCGAAGAAATATCAGCAATCTTTACAAATCCCTGGCGGTCATGAGCATCCTGGTGATCTACATCGTCGTCGCGGGTATGCAGGATCTGGCAGTAAACCGTAAGAGAGGCAGCGCCTCACAACATGGCAGAGCAAAAAAAGAAGTCCGGATGCTTATTTGGAAAGACATTTATCATACGATGACCTCAGATCCCCGCATCCTTTTCTTCGGCGTCGGCCCTGAAAATTCCAAAAATACACTTAATCAATACCTGAACCGGTTCTACAAGGTCCATCCCCACAACACCTATCTTATCCTTCTATTCGAAGGAGGCCTGATCTGCTTTTCCTGGTTTTTGGTATATTTTCTCTTCCTGCCGCTGGCCCGATACCTCCGGCAGGACATCACGCAATATTCTTATGTGGTGCACCCGTTTATCATTTCTTTTTTTGATCACAACCTGGGTCCCGGGCAGTTTATGGCCTTCCCGCTTTTCTCGCTGATCTTCCTGTACCTTTTCAGGAGTGAACTTCACCTGCCCCTATCGGTCTTACTGGAAAGGCTGACAAGCACAAAAGAGCTCCCGACCGGGTGACGGCTGACAAGCACTTCGGGCTGCGGTCTTTTCTCCGGACACTCCGGGGTCAGGATCACCGTTTCCGACGGAACTACGTCTTTTTTGGAAACAGTGAAGCCTTCCGTTCTTCCCACCGGCGCCGGCCCGGAGGCATTCTTTCTGCATTGTCGTTCCGCCGCCCGTTTCCGTGCCTACAGACCAGGCCCCCTCCTTCACATAAATTTCCTTTGACGCCGCCGACGATGTAATACCTGATTTTAGGTATTTTTCGGAAAGCAGCCCGGTACTTGGACCGTTGTTTATATAATAAATAATATAAAATTGTATATATTGATAATATTTACAATTTTTGTATAAACTTTGCAATACTTTAACTTTTATAATATTTAGTTTACCGGGAGTTAAAGACTACCCGGATGTTCCATCGGCAAGTCCCTGTTTTCCTAACATCACCTCATGCAACCGACATTTTTAAAAAAATTCAGCCTCTGCCTGTTCCTCTTCCTGCCGCTTTTCCCTGCATCCGCCCAGGCCCCGGAGGTGATGAGCGCCGCCTACCGGGAGCTCTGGAACAGGGAGGTGCAGGCGCAAATCGACCGGGACATCGAAAAAAACCGGAAAGCGGACGCCGTAATCCGGCTGAAAGGAGCTCCGGGGGGATCGGAGGTGCAGATCGAGCAGCTCTCGCACCGTTTTATTTTCGGGGGAAACATCTTTCTTTTCGAAGACTTCAAAATCCCCGAACAAAACAAGACCTACCGGGAAACCTTCGGCACGCTGTTCAACGCCGCGACGATCCCCTTTTACTGGAAAACGCTGGAGCCGGAACGCGGAAAGCCCAGGTTTGCCGAAGGCAGCTCTTACAGCTACAGAAGACCGCCTACAGACCCTGTCGTAGCGTTCCTGGAGTCGAGAGGCGTCAACATGAACGGCCATGCGATCATCTACGGAAGCCGGATGTGGGGACATCCCGAATGGATGCCGGAGGACCGTGCGGAAATGGAAAAGCTATTTAAGGCGCATGTAAAAATGCTGGCGGCACGCTACAAGGGACGCATCCGGCGGTGGGACGTCGTCAACGAATCCATACACCAGTATGAGCGGGGACTCATGCCCGACGATTTCGCCTATAAGACCCTGCGGTGGGCCATGCGCTATTTTCCCAAAAGTGTACGGTTCAACAGCAATGACTGTGACTTTCACTGGGGGCCGACTCCCCGGTATGCCGAGATCGTCAGGGACCTGACAGACAGGGGTATCCGTATCGACAACGTAGGCATCCAGATGCACATTTTCGATCCTGCGGAAGCCACCCGGATCGCAAACGGGGAAAATATACTCTCCCCTGAGAAAAATTACGCCGTGCTGAAAGTCCTCGATAACGCCGGCCGGCCGATCCACATCAGCGAAGTGACCATCAGCGCCCCCGACGAGACAGAAAAGGGACAGCAGATCCAGGCCCTGATCACCCGGAACCTGTACAGGCTTTGGTTCAGCTATCCTGCAGTAATGGGCATTACCTGGTGGAATGTAGCCGATGGCGGAGCCGCACAGGGTGAGCCCTCTCTTTCCGGGATATACGATAAAAACGTGACGCCCAAGCTGGTATATCATACCTTGCAGGAACTGATCCATAAAGAATGGAAGACCAGGCTGACCGCCCGGGTAGATGCGGACGGGATGCTGAAATTCCGCGGGTTCAGGGGGAAATACCGGATCAGCTGGACCAATGCAAGAGGTGTAAAGCAGCAGATGGAATACCAGCTGGACTGACGGGAAAACGAGGGAGCCTCATCTCATGACTACGTCCACCAGCGGCACCAGCTCGCTGACGGCGGTTCGGTCGGGATGATTGTTCCCGTAATAGACCGAGATAATCGACACGATCAGGCGATCACCGTTTTTGACCCGGATCGGGGACGGGAACCTGATCTCCTCCGCTTCGTCCTGCAAATCCCTGGCCATCAGGTAGATCACTTTCCCGGAGCTGTGGGAGACCGAAAAGTCCTTCAGCCGGTTGTGATCACGCCATAATTTCGCGGATTTCTGGAAGCCGTTTCTTATCCTGAAACCGGTGCAGGTCAGCTCTTCGATGTCTTTCATCATCCCTCCCTTAAACAGGAACGTCACGGTTTCATTGATCCCGGCGCCGCTCCCGTTTTCAATCCACGCCGTCGACCGCTTTACGTCCATCAGGTTGCCTGCTTCGTAACGCTGGCCGTCGCCGGACGGAAGCTCGCTGCTCGCCGATACACCCGCCATCAGGCCAGCGGTTACATTCCGGGTGATCTTCCCTTCCGCACCGACGCCAATTACGGCCTCCGCAACGGGCCGCGCTTCGCTCAGGAGCGCCGCTGAAAAGCAAAACAGCACCAGCGCCGCAAAGGGCACTACCACCACAACCGGTGACAGCCTAAACTTCCTGTACGCGACAAAAGCCCCGGCCACCGCGCCGGCAAACAATCCCAAAACCGCCCAAAGAATCACGGGTGAAAGGGAAGAAGGGCCCAGCAACCGGTCAACATGCACAAAAAAGAAGGATCCGATCCCCCCGAGCAGCTTCCGGAAGGAATAAATAAAAATCGCAATCACCACCCATACCAGACACCCTGTCCTGTTCATAAAAATACGGCAAAGCTTATATTCAGATATGCTCCTTTTTCCTGATCCACACTGTCCCCAGAAACAGCAGGTAAATCATCAGCACGAAAAGCGCAAAATAGATCAGCGGGAACCCGGGCAGCCAGTCTACCGCGGCCAGGGAAAAAGATCTCCCGCCCGGCGGCCGCAGCCAACCGTTGTGATTGGTAAGCAAGGCAAGCAGGTACCTGAAAGCACCCAGGAAAACAGCGCCTCCAACTCCATAGGCCACCACCTTTCCCATAAACGCCTTCAGGGGAAACACCACCCTGACCTCAACCGGGATCGAAACCGTCTCGAAAATGGTTTCTACCTGTATGCCCGTCCGGTAAAGCCTGTCCTTACTCAGGCGCGCGGCATCGACGGTAAGATCTACCGAATGCTCCCTTTCCCCTCCGAGGCTGTCAAACCGGAGCTCCCGGTCTGTAATTTCTATCCCGTCGAAACGGGTGCCGGACCTCACTTTCGCCATCACGAAGCCTTCCGTCCGAAGCCGGAGACCTACGCTTCGCCGGATCACACTGCCGCCTTCGACTGACAGCAGGCTTACGGACGCCTCGCCGGGCACAATATGCGGAGGAGTCATGTTCTCATCGACTGTCAGAATAAGCGCCTGGACCGCAGCAAGCCGGAGCACATCCCCCTTGTATACCCCGCTGTTGATCATCCGTTCAAACCGTTCGTTGTACCGGGCGATCCAGTCCTTTTTACCTGTGCCCCGGAACCAGGTAAACAGGTTGCCATTCTCTATTTCTACCGAAATCGGGATCCACAGGCTGCGGTCTCCGGAGGCAGCGGCCACCAATGCGGAGGGCTCCGGAAACCCGGTGCCGTTTACAAAGAACGGGAACCCCGTATTCATCCGGTACAGGAACGTTAAAAAACCATTTTTTTCGCCCTCGGCCGGCAGAAGCTGCGCCACCTGCGCGTCTGATTCCCTCAGCCAGATGTGAAGATGCCCCCGGTCGTACAGCCTCGCCAGCCGCTTGCAGGAGGCGTCATTGTCGCATCCTGCGACAAGCAGGTCTTCCGCCCGGGAATAGAACGCATCCCCAAAACGGAACGGCAAGGCAGGGTTCAGGTGATAGACAACGCTCAGGAAAAGACGCTCCTTGTTTTCTCTCTCCTCCTCCATCATCCGCTGGAATTCCAGCGCTTTCGTGGCGCTCCCCGTTACGCGCTGCACAGACTGGAGCAGGAAATTCATGTTTCCGAGATAGTCGTCGGCCTCCTCCCTCTTCCGGAAAGTGACCGAGCCTATCTCCTCCAGGCTGGACACCCGCTCTCCCATCCACTCGACACTGACTATTTCCCGCTTCTGTAGCTGGGTCCAGGCTTCCTCCGTCATCCACTTGTTGCGGAACGGGTGCACAGGATCAGGATGGGCGGCCCGGGGTTTAAACCCGCGGTTTTTAAGCTCGCTGAGCAGGTACTCCCTGACTTCATCGGAAGTCAGCCCGCTTTTTACTCCTTTTTGAATGAGGATCCCCGCTTCCCGCTCCGTAAAATCGCCGGAAGCAAGAGACAGGTCCAGGAACTCTTCCAGGGCCTGCGTTCCCCGTGCCATTCTTTTCGCCTCGATCTCATCGAAGTGAATCCTGATGCCTTCTTCCGTTCTCAGGCGCTCATTGGCGGTTTCCAGTATCCAGGCCGCATAGA